>CAIWKU010000306.1 GCA_903913355.1 uncultured Bacteroidota bacterium
AGAATCGCTTTTTTAAATGAGGCCAGCTCCCCATCTATGAGTTCACGTTTAATCTCCATACCCGCCAGAAAAAAGAACATGCTGATCAACCCATCGTTGATAAGCATGGACAGGGAATTGGGGAAAGAAAAATAGCCAGCATGAAATGAATGAGCCAGGGTTCCGTCAAACCCCATTGACCATAGTTTGCGATAGGAGTCTTTCCATGGGTTCAAATTAGAGATGACTAAAGAAATTATAGTGCAACTCAATAATGTGATGCCAATAGACCGGCTATCATGGAAAAACCGTTTCAGGGGATTTAGTATTTTCTTCCTGACTAAATGAATCATGCAGCAATTTACGGAATTGAAGGATGTAGTATGGGAGAGATGGGAAGAGAATGCAAGCTTTATACACTAATTGGATAAAATATCATACTTGCTTTTGGGACGAATATCATCGAACCATTTGAATCCGCGAATCCTTAACTCATCATGGTTTACTTGTCTCATCGGATAAGATTTGCCATTAAATCCGCTGATAAATGTTACTCTTTGGGGTTTACTATCTTCGAACAGGATATTGATCATATCTGAACTGGATTTGCTGACACTCACGAATTTTTTTTCTTCATCCTGGCCATAATACACATTTTCTGCATTGCCTTTGGCACGCATATAGTAGATTTTTCCGTCATCGAAAAGCGCATTCAGGGTAGTGCCTTTTAGTTGGTTGTAATAGATGGTACTATCTACCCGGTTAATGGCCATTGCATTTTCGAACACGTATAACCTTTCCGGCTTTTTATTTTTTACATAGAGATAGATGGTATCACCCGTTATCTGGTTTTCCTGTGCCCAAACAATCGGACTTTTAAATAAACGGAAAACGGAATCCTGTAAAGAATAAAATAAACTATCCCCTTTGGCCTGTAATGAATCGGAGAAGATGCGTACATGATAATACGCTTCAAAATATTTATCACTACTGTCTGATTTAGCTTTTGCCGGATGGGGAGCACCGGGTACGGTATCTCTTGCCAGTGGCACTTCCCTTGTTTTCATCAGATCGGATAGTCTTGCAGAATATAAAGTGTCGGAAGAAATAAAAATAGAATCCTTACCCTGTTTAATCAGTAGGATAGGCTTTTCGGTAGCCAGCAACACATCTTTTTTTCTATCCGTTTTTACATTGTTGGCGATCAGGTCAAATCCCTGTGCCGTATCTTTCCCCCGATATACCACATTGCCCCTGAATTCACTCAGCTTGGTAGAATCATCAAAAGCCATATCTTCTGCAGTCAGGGTATACGTGCTGTCATCAATTAAAGAACGCTTGTATAGGAATCCTTTCTTATTTTTTCTGTCAAAATAACCATCCCTTGTTTTGATGATCCTTTTAGAAGAATCATAGATGGTGGTGGGAGATGTAAAGGTTACGATCTCTGTATTCATATTATACTGCATGGTATCTGTATAGATCCTATATTCAGGGTCTATCAATACCACTTTTTGCTTGAAGAATACATCCCTGGTATCTCCATAGTAATAGCCTTGCTTACTGGTTAGTACTGATTTTTTTGTGACCAGTTTCCCGCCCTTTAGGTAGGTGCCAATTTTCATGGTAACATCGTATTCAAGTTCATCAGTTGTTAGTACACCTTTACCATCTGTGAGCTTTACTTTCTTTTTGAGGAAGGCTTTTTTTTCTTTTCCCAGGTATTTCAAGTATTGTGCATAGGTCTGAACACTGTCTGCATCATTGATATGAACATTGCCAAATGCTTCGAGTGAATTATCGTAGGTATTGATGATAGCACTATCCGCATAAAAAATGGTTTTCTCCTGTTGAACAATAACATCGCCCACAAGGGATTGGTAATCATGGAGGGAATCAATTTTTAGAAAATTTAGTTTTTTTGCTTGTTTGATAAACAATTTTTTCCCTCCCGACTTGGTTGTATCGGCAGCAGGTTGCTGGGCCAATACAGATTGGACAATGAGTGAAAGAAAAAATACGGTGACATATTTTATATATCGTTCCAGCATCTGGTTTACTTCTGTGTAGAATCACTTAATGGACTCATCAAGGGGCCGCTTTTGTCTTTTTTACCAAATACTGAAATGTTCACATATCGTTTTGGATGAACCCGAAGATCATCCAGCAAAATATTGGCGCTTCTGAGGGTGTTAGAAAGATTATTATAGAGCGTTTTATCATTCATTAACTTTCCCAAAGACCCCTCATTTGATCCTGCTTTTTCCAGTAAGGTATTTAAATGAGTTACGGCTGTTTTCAATTGAGTTACCGTTCCATTAATATCTGCTTTTGATAAATTATCTGTTGTTTTTTCAACATTAGTCAATAAGCGATTTACTTTATCATTGTTATCAGATAAATTTTTGGTAAAACTATTTACATTCTTCATCGATTGGGTAAGTGCGCCTGATTGTTCGTTCAGCATTGCCTGAATAGCAGCGGATGAAACAACCAGACTTGCGGTAGTTTTGTTAATATTTGCAATAACCTGTTGCAGGTTATTCTTGGTATTGGGGTCAAATATGGTATTGATATTTTTCAAAACACTATCTAAAGTATGCACTGTGGTTCTGATCTGGTCACCTACCGGCCCAACTTTATTCATAACATCTCCTAATAAGCCTCCGTCGGATGCGGTTTGTAAGGTATCTCCCGAATGCATAAAGGTTTTCGCATCACCCAAAGCAATATTGATACTGGGCGTTCCTAATGGATTATCCTTTATCGTAGCAATAGAATTCACCGGGATATCATAATAGTCCTTGAGCTTAATGGCAATCACTATAGAGGATAGGGCTTTGTCAGAATTTTCTATTTCATACACAGACCCAACCTGGAAACCATTGATAAATACTCCATTTGATACCATAATTCCTTTGGTGTCTGCATATTTCGCATACACAAAATTCCCGGTTTTAAACAGGGTTTTCCCCTTCAGAAAATTGAAACCCAGTACCAATAAAGTAATTGCAATAGCGGTAAGCGCCCCCACTTTTGTTTCGTTGGATATCTTCATATCATGCAAATCTACGATTTCCTCCCGTGACGGATTTATACCCATAACTTAAAATGGAAAATTTTAAATTTTTGAGTCAGATAACATGGCATTTTTGTTTTGGTAAAACTGTTATTCATTCATTATACGATGATAAAAATTGCGACTTAGTATGCTTTCTGTACTGATTATAACAAGCATCCTCTTTTATATTAAAAACATCTTAGTAATTGAAAATCAAGTATATATAAAGAGTGATTGAAGTGATTTTTCGCAATTTTGCAGCAAAAAATATACGTATGATATTCGATAGTATATGCTTATGCAACTTGGATTAATGTAACTCGGCACCAGAATAGGTAATGATGAATTGAGCTATACGCAATAAATGGATGATTACGGAAACTTAATACAGACATTCTTATTCTGAATATGAAATGTGGAAAATAGCTAAGTCAACCTTAACAAAATCAGCGAAACGGAATACCATGAGTTCCTATCTATTCGTTAAAGGATATTATCATCAGTACCATTTACAACACTAAGACCCTATTTTTGCCCTCGTAAGATGAATACTCACCGAAAATTGGATGGTAAAACCGCCTTGTGCATTGTTATAGCAGCTTATTTGCTCATAGTAATCTTGCCTATGCGCGCTCCCGGGGCCAACCATTTTCTTTCGGTTTTTCAAGGAAATGCCCTTGATACGGTACCCGTAAAACAAAAAAAATCATCTAAAAAAGCCACAGTCCAACCCGACAATAAAGACACCAGCACAATATTGGCTAAATCTGATTCAGCAAACCTGAAACTGAAACAAGACTCAACAGTAGTGGTAGATACGCTTAAAATATCCAAAGATTCTATCGATGCCCCCATTACTTACTCAGCCTTAGATTCCGGCGTATTATTAATTCCAGGGAAGAAATTTTTATTGTATGG
>CAIWKU010000307.1 GCA_903913355.1 uncultured Bacteroidota bacterium
CATCCGGAATCTGGTATTTGGCAAAAGAAGGGGCCAGAAATGCTTTGATGTCTTCGATGGGCAATACCTTACCCGGCTCCTTCAAAACGATAATAGCCAATGGTCTTTCGGTCCATACCGGATCAGGTATGGCAATTACAGAAGCTTCTTTCACTTGCGGGTGGGCCATGATGGTAACTTCCAACGCAACGCTTGATATCCATTCTCCACCGCTTTTAATAAGGTCTTTTGCACGATCTGTGATTTGAAGGTATCCTTCCGGGTTAATATGTCCTACATCGCCGGTTTTAAACCAGCCATCCTCACTAAAATTTTCGCGACTGATAGATTTATAATAAGCATTAATTACCCATGGTCCCCTAATCTCGATCTCTCCAACCGTAACTCCATCCCTGGGTGCAGATTGGCCATTTTCTGTCATAATACGGATATCTATAAATAGTGCTTCCTGGCCTTGTAATGAGCGAATTTTGATTTTATCGTCTTCTGATAAAGATTCATGCTCAGGCTGTAATTTACTCAGGGTGCCAACCGGTGAGGTTTCTGTCATTCCCCAGGCATGAATAAGTCTGACATTAAACTCTTTTTGAAAATTATCTATTAAACTGGGAGGTGCCGTAGCTCCGCCAATCAGGAAATCTTTTAATGGAAGGTTTGGCGGGTTAAGTGTTTTCAATACTGCATAGATACCCTGACCAATGGTAGGAACCCCTCCTGCCAGGTTAATCTTTTCATCTATGATCATTTTTACCAGTGCTTCCGGTTGCATATTTGATGAGGGAAGCACCATTACTGCTCCGGCCATAACCGCTGCAAAAGGGAGTCCCCAGGCCAATACATGAAATTGCGGAACAATAGCCAGTATTCTGCTGTAAGAACTGATAGCGGCATTATTTGGTAAGGATATCACCAATGCATGTAAACAACAGGATCTGTGTGAATACAAAACCCCTTTGGGTAAGCCGGTTGTTCCACTGGTATAACACATGGAACAAGCTTCGTCTTCTTCCATTTCTACCCAGTCAAGGTTATCAGGTGAATCTTTTATCAGGTCTTCATAATGCATCCAGTTAGGAAGTGAACTCGAAAAAGATGCTGGGGCATTGAGAATAATATATCCTTCCACAGTGGGTAGCAATGGAGCGATGGGTTCGAAAAAAGATGCAAGGGTCGCATCAATAAATATAAACCGATCCTCTGCGTTATTAACAATGAATTCGGTTTGGGCGGCAGATAAACGAATATTAATCGTATGACAAACTGCGCCGGCGCCTGGGATACCAAAGTATAGTTCCATATGTTGGTAATGGTTCCAGGCAAAAGTTCCAATATTATCTCCTTTTTTTATATGGAGTTTATGTATTAGGCTATAGACCAGCTTTTTACTTCGTTTGTATAAATCCGTATAGGTGTATTGATGCCTTGTTTTATCTGGCAGAATCGTAATGATTTCTTTTTGGGGGAATACACGATATCCATGATCTAAGAGTTTACTCAGGGTAAGGGGGGAATGCATCATCAGGCCAAGCATATCGAGAGGTTTAGTTTTTACAAGATTAAGCTGGCCTAATGTAGAGAAGATTTTACGGTTTTGCAAGTAAAATGTTTACCTGAAGATTTACTGAAAATTAGATTCTCCTCGGAGTTTAATGAAATTGAAATGGAAAAGAAAAAACAATACTCAGCATGGGTTCAAAACGGATATAATTAAAACCTCCTGTAACCGGCTTATCAAAGAAGAAATGTTCTACAACCCCCGCCTGCAAACCAATCTGCATATGCTTGGTCAGAGATCTTTGTGTACCCCAACCCTGAGTAAAAAGTAAGCTATAGGTGTTTTGGCCACTAACCGCAAACACAGATTCTACGCGCCCAAAAAGGAATTCTCCTGAATTGTTATAGGTAGATTTATGTCTATCGGCTCTTTTTAAAAGATCATAATAATTCCTGTATTCAACATAAGCGTCTGGAGATAAAATAATGGGTAAAGCCCTGTTTCTGTAATTATCGGATTTACGTCCAAGACTGTATCCTCCAAAAAAAACCAAACTGGAAACCTTATTTAATTTTTGTTCCCATTCAACTCCAGTATTATTTGAGAAAAGAATTTTAAAATCATTATTTAGTTGTCCATATTCAATTGGCAAGGAATCTACCTGTTTCTGAGCCATCAAAAACAGGGGCTCCCCAATACAAAAATTAAGAAACAATGGAAATATTTTAATGTCATCATTCAGATTAAAAATAAGCTAATAGCTAACTACCCGATTTTATGCATGTAGGTGGTAGTAATATACAAACCATCAAAACTGGTTAATTGTAAATGATTTGATACAAGCTTAATCTTTGATGCAGAAACAGGAGAACCACAACCAATGAGTAAACCTGATCGTTTTACGTAGGGGATCAATGAAGAATCACTGCTTATTGTGTAATTCATCGCATCATTAACGGGCATAGTGATAGTTACAATAGGACCGTCGTTCGAAATCGTTACAAAATGATTAATATAAACAGTATCCCCGTAACGAGTATCATTAAAAATAGAAATTGTACTGTCTGATTGCCATTTTCCCTCAAGAGCATACTGAAAAGCGCTAATGGGTGTTGTAGAATTGGTTTTTAAACAACCCAAAAAAGAAAAACCAATGATTACGAAGAGTCCGAAAATAGCTGCTTTTTTCATAATCGTTGGTTTGGTGTATTTTAAAAGTACTCAATTAACCATAACGCAAGTTTTAGTGATATGTTAATTTTAGAAATATATCGTAGGAAGTAGCGGGCTTTTTCGTCCTATTATTAATGAAGGTTTTAGGTGCTCCTTTTCATACGATCTGTCAGATTTACAAATTTGAATTTTTACATAGCAGATACTACATTTGCAATGTTTTATGTTAAAACCATTAACAGCAATATTATTCCTGGCAGCGTTTTCGGTGCAAACTTTTTACCGGTTGTCGATTGTGGTTGATTATTATACCAATACGGCTTCATTTGCCAAGAACTGCGAAAACAAAGCAAGGCCTATGTTACATTGTAACGGGCATTGTCAGCTATCGAAGAAAATGAAGCAGGAGGAAAATAAAGACAAACAAAACCCTGAACGGAGAAATGATAATAAAGACGAAGTGATTTCCAGTAAATCATTTTTTGCCTGCCTCTCTGAATATGGTTATTCGTGTTCTTTTTCTTACCCTTCCTATCATACTCCCTCCATTCAGGATATGCCTTCGGATTTCTTTCACCCACCCGGCGCGTAATCTCGGTTTTTATTTGATCAGCTTACTTCTATAGTAGATGGCAGTTTCTGCTATCAGCTGTGCTGTATGCCTGGTTCTCATTATCTACATTCAGCAGTATTATCACTATTCACCCAGGCAGGTTCATTTCAAAAATGAAGGCAGTCTGAGTAAATAGTATTCAAAACTATATTTTCATGAGAAAGATTTTTATAATTTTTAGTTTACTAATATTCTCTTACAATGCCAATGCCTGTCCGATTTGCGGATGCGGGGGTGGAAACTTGTATTTTGGGCTTTTACCCAATTTCAACAGCCAGTTCATTGGTGTGCGATATCATTATGCAGAATACCATACACAATTGGCGAATGACCCAACCCAATTTAGTACCAATCATTACAATTCAATAGAAGTGTGGACAGGCTTCAATATCAGCAGGAGACTCAAAGTATTTGGCTTTGTTCCGTACTATGCCAACAAACAGGTGGATGATGATGGTACAAGTTTCAAGAATGGACTGGGTGATATTACCGTAATGGCTCAATATCAATTGCTGCATACTACAAAAAGAACTAACAGCAATAAAGTGCTGGATCAGCAATTATGGATGGGGGGCGGCTTTAAATTACCCACCGGGGGATTTAATGTAAACCTGAAAGACACCAATACAACGATTGCAGATATTAATGCACAATTGGGTACAGGTAGTCTGGATTTTTTATTGAATGGACTTTATACCATTTCAGTTGGAAATTTTGGGCTAAATGCATCAGCTACGTATAAAATCAATACTACTAACCATGATCAATACAGGTATGGCAATAAATTCAACTCTACTTGTATTGGTTATTATAAAATAGCCGTAAAACAACATACCATCTCTCCCAATATTGGTATCGGTTATGAATCTGTGAGCAGTAATGTATTAAACGGGGCAAAAGTGCAATATACAGGTAGTCATGTAACTACTGCTTTGGCTGGAATTGAGTTTGGGTTTAACAAGATAGGTGTGGGGATGAATGTACAGCTACCCATGGAACAAAACTTTGCTGAAGGACAAACACAATTAAGACTAAAAGCAATGGCGCATCTTACCTTTGCTTTATAAGAATGATAGTATCATAAAATCCTTCCATTTATAATACTGGTAGTATAATAATGGAAGGATTTTTATACTTATTAATACGAACATTATTTATTGGCTTTCGCAAATTTCGGCTGGTTACTTCTTTTCAAAGCGACCAGTAATTGTATCAATTTTTATCCTGTAAAGGATATTTTTTACCCGGTTCCCATCATCAATCTTGCTATCTTCTTCATGTCCTTCTGTATGAACCGTGCTGCTCGTCATCAATGAAAATATCCTGTTGAATAGTATATAACGGGCTTTCTCTTCTTCCTGGTCTTTGAGTTCTTCAAATTCTCCAAATACCAATACAGATTGCCAGTTGGTCATATCAGACATAAGGGTTACTTCAAAACAAATTTTTGGATTTTTCCTGAGTATCTCCAGTTTTTTACCTTCATTCATTTGCCCATAGATATATTCACCGTTATAGGTATAGGTAATCGGTATGATATAGGGCTGGTCATTTTCAGAGCAGGCTAATCTTCCCAGCACCTGGCTGGCAAGTACATTACGGATCTGTGCATTGTTTAATTCGCCAAGCATATCGTTGATGGCCGCTAATTTTACACTTCCTCTGGTTCGTTATTAACAGCCTTACCGAAGTTAATATAGCTATACTCGAAAAGAAATGACCCTTATCATTTACCTGATTGAGTATACTCAACAAAGAAAAATAGCCATCTGCTGGCAGAAACGAGCATTAATGAAAACAACTAATTGCCTGACCGGCGCTATGCGGTAATTCAGGGCTGATAAATTGTATGCCCAGGTTTAAGCCTCGCAGTAAAAGGATGATACCAGTGGCCGTAATAAAGAATGGAACTGACCGGTTAAATATTGTTCTGATTTTGGGTTTGAGCAATTGGCCCGCATATCCCATAATGAGCATGGCGGGTAAAGTGCCTGCGCCAAACATGGCCATAAAAGCTATGCTATTGCCGATTTGTGTCATAGTTACTACCGCAGCAAGTGCTATATACACCATTCCGCAAGGCAATAATCCGTTAGCCATACCTAAAATCAAAAATCCGGAAATGCCTGAATTTTGTTTCAGAATTGTTCCCAACAAGGATTGTACCCAAAGGTAGAATTTAGAAAAAGGTGCAAAATGAATGCTTCGTTTCCTGATAAAATACAAAACTGAGAATATTAATATTAAACTACCAATGATAATAGAAAACCATTGCTGGAAACCGCCTATATACAAGGTTCTTCCTACCAGACCGAATAAGAGGCCGAAAAGAGAATACGTAATGACACGACCTATCTGGTACAGAAATAATGAAATGAACTTCATTATCGGAGATAAATGATGTGTTGGAAGAACCAGACTTAATGGGCCACACATAACAACACAATGCAGGCTACCTGCCATACCCAGTGTAAATCCAGCGACTAAGATCTGCCATACCATCAGAAAATATTTGCTTTGCTTTCAGAATAATAATTCTTTTTATCATCATTCCAATCAATCTTAACAGTATAATTACCTGCAGTAATAGAATCCGGGAATATCTGCAGACCATTCTCATTAACCTTCAAAGGGAAGCTTTTATCTTTGGCTGAATTATAGATACAAAAAAACAAAACAGTACCGGTTAATGGCTTGCCTTTCATTTCAGAAGGCATTTGTAAAGTTACCGTATGTCCGGTTTGTTTAATTTCGGGAGCTGTGCTTAGAAGATTAGCGCTATTACTTCCGTCAATAGTATGCTGGTAAACCAATTCACTTTTATAGTATTCATTATCCACCAGATCCGTATTGAGGCTCATAGAACGATAGGCCAGGTAACAAATCATACTGGCAAATACAACAAATGTGCATACAATTTTATATCCCCAATTCATAAAAGTTCATTTTATTAATTCGCTTCGGGAAAATTCCCTATAAATATACTTAGTAATCAGAATTTATTAAACGGTCCCATAAAATTGGTTTTTAGGACCGTAATGCGTTCATTACCCTGGTACAATCCAATTTCCAGTTTTGTTTTCCTATCGCTGATGGATGTATTTGGCAGCACAATAAAAAATGAACCGGTACCCTGTCCTTCTTTTGCTACTTTTATACTTCTGCCTTCCGCTTCGATAATTCTACCAGGTGCATTTTCCAATCTTAAAGTGATTGGGATATCCTGCCTTGTTTTGTTAATCACTTTCACAACATAGAGATTGGAAATACTGTCTGTTCCTCTTTCCTGGTATAACATGCCTGGTGCTCTTACAATGGTTCCGTCTACATTCTTACGGGTAGCCAACAGAAAAGATAAAATTCCTGCTAATACGATTAGTAATAGGGTATACAATTTCATTCTGACCGTATATTTCAATGCCGTACTTCCAGCAATTCCGTTCTCAGATGCATATCGTATTAAACCCCGGTCTTTTTTTGTAGCATCCATAATGGCATTGCACGCGTCAATACAAGCTGTACATCCCACACATTCCATTTGTAATCCGTTACGTATATCTATAGCCGTTGGGCAAACCTTTACACATTGAAAACAATCAATGCAATCGCCCCTATGAACTGTAGGGTCAGCTTCTTTGGTAAACTTAGATCTTGGCTCCCCTCTTTTATAGTCATAGGCAACTATCATTGAGTTGGGATCAAGTAATACGCTTTGCAGACGGCCGTATGGACAAATCACTGTACAAACCTGTTCTCTGAAATAGGTATATACGCCAAAGAATACACCTGAAAATACAAGAATAGCAGAAAGACCACCGACATGCATGGTTATGGGTTCCCGAACAATCTTTTCCAGCTCATCCATTCCAATGATATAAGACAGGAAAAAATTGGCGATAATAAATGCCAGCAGGTAAAAAAGAATATTTTTTGTAAGCTTTTTTCGAATTTTTTCTTCTGTCCAGGGAGCATTTTTAAGTATCCTTTGTTGTGCAGCATCGCCTTCAATAAAATACTCAATCTTACGAAAAAGCATTTCCATGAAAATGGTTTGAGGGCAAACCCATCCACAGAACAAACGTCCGAATGCTGCCGTAAAAAGTACCACAAATACAATAAAGGTAATCATGGTAAGGCCGAGGATAAAGAAGTCCTGCGGCCAGAAAATTTTACCAAAAAGAATAAATTTTGCCTCAGGGATATTAAAAAGAAATAGCGGCCTGTCGTTTACTTTAATAAAAGGCAGTGCAAAAAAAAGTATAAAGAAACCACGACTAACCCAGGTGCGAATTGAATAAAATGTTCCTTTTGGTTTTTGAGCGAAAACCCATTTTCTTTTCCCACTCGAATCTACTGTTGTCAGCCTGTCACGAAAGGATTCAGGCGAAGTTCTTGAAGATTTCGCTTTTAATTTATCATCCATTTTAAAAGAACATTTATTTTTTCAGGGAGTCCTTAATAGGCTCCTTGTTTGCTTTTCCAGCACTATCTGCTACAGGGGCAGCAGATGCTGCCTCTTCTTTATACAATTCACCTTGCGGTGCTTTTGGATTAGGAGGATTGGTGCCTCGTAACGATTTAACATAGCTGGCTACCTGTGCTATTTGCTTATTAGAATAAGTGTTTTGCCATTGCGGCATTGCATTTACTCCATAACGAATCGTCTTGAAAATATTTTTGATACTTCCACCATGTAACCAATAATCATCAGTCAGGTTGGGTCCTACATTCCCTGCACCTGTAGCTGTATGACAGGCAACGCAGGTGGACACAAATATTGTTTTACCAGCCTCCAGATCAGCAGGAGAAGTTAATAGGGTTACTGTATTTTCATCTACTGCATCACCTTTTTTTGCCAGGTATTCTTTAATATCCTGATCAGCTTTGATCACTGACAGTTCGTATTCTTTTGCATTAGACAACCCTGTATGCGAAACATGAAACCGATATAGGTAGATGCAACCTGATAGAATAGTTATATAAAAACCATAGATCCACCATGGCGGAAGGCGGTTATCCAGCTCGCGGATACCATCATAGTCATGACCCAAGTCTATATCAGCTTCCTGTTCAGCGGGTCTGAAACTGTTAAAGCGATCCCACCAACTCAGGGTAGGTGTTTTTTTGACTTCTCCTTTTTCAATAGCCAGTTTCAGGGTTTCAGATTTGAGCAATACATTCATATTATACAGCATAGCCAATATAATGATGAGTTCCAGAAAAATAACTGACATCATCATATAAAAAGCTTCAGAACTCATACCGGCAATACTTGCATCTGTTGCTGATTTTACTGCGCCTGCGTCTGGTGTAACAGTTTGGGCAAACAATGGCATGCTAAATAATAAAAACACTGCCACTATAGAAGCTGAGATACCTGCAGTATTGGATTTTTGCTTTTCCTTTTCTTTGTGTAAGGAAATTTTTGCAACATATAATAGCACTTTACCAAGAATTGCAATACAAGCCAATAATAGAATCATTAGCGCAATCAGGAACAGGGCAACTGTATTACTTAGTATGGAAGGTGCAGGAGGCCCTGCTGCCAATGCTGGCTGAATGCTAACCAATAACAGACCGGAACAGAGACCGGTGATATATTTTAACCGTTTTGTGAGTTGTGGGTGCATAATAGTTATGTTTATTTCTCAGTTATCAAGTGGTATACGGCTTATCTCCATAAATGTTTTCTTCTTGGTCTTGAATACCCAGATCGTCATCACAACAAAGAATACAAAAAACATCAGAAGAGATATAATCCCAAATATGTCGACTCCGCCAATTTTTTCTATGTAATAGATAAATTTCATAATTGGTTTTCTTAGTTTTTATCGGCAACAATTACTTTCTTGGGTTCTGCTTTGATATCTTTTCCTATTCTTTGCAGGTAAGCAATCAAGGCAATGATTTCTTTATTGGCCGGTGTTTTGATTTTATCTTTTTCCAGGCTGGCTGCAATGGATTCTTCCTGTTTTACCAGATCGGCATTGGCAATCTTATCATATCCATCAGGATAAGGCACACCTAAAGTTTGCATTGCCCTGATTTTAGCAGGTGTAGAAGCTGTATCAATCGCATCATCCAATAACCAGGTATATTGTGGCATGATGGATCCTGGTGACATAGATCTTGGATCATACATATGGTTATAATGCCAGCTGTCCGGATATTTTCCTCCTTCACGTGCCAGGTCTGGTCCGGTACGCTTGCTACCCCATTGGAACGGGTGGTCATAAATGAATTCACCAGCTTTTGAATATTCACCATATCTGGCTACTTCATCCCTGAATGGGCGAATCATTTGTGAGTGACAAGTATAACAACCTTCCCTGATATAAATATCACGACCTTGTAATTCCAAAGGTGTATATGGTTTTACACTGGCGATAGTTGGGATATTTGATTTAATCAGGAATGTGGGTATCATTTCTATTAACCCGCCTATAGCAACAGCCACAAGACTTACGACCAGCATGGTTACAGGTTTTCTTTCAATTACTCTGTGCCAGTATTCTTTTTTATGTGATACTTCTTTTATAATTGGCATTGCTTCTGCCGCTTCATCAGGTACAAAAGTTCCCTGAAGAACTGTTTTAGCCAAGTTATATACCATGATCAATGCGCCTGTCAGATATAATGCACCGCCTATACTTCTCAAAACATATAACGGTTTGATATTGGTTACCGTTTCCAGGAACTGGAACTTCAGTTGTCCTTCCGGAGTAAATGACTTCCACATCAGGCTTTGTTCAAAACCTGCCCAATACATAGGTACTGCATAAATGATGATACCGATGGTTCCTAACCAGAAGTGATTAGTAGCTAATTTTTTTGAATATAAAGTAGTATCCCAAAGCCTTGGCACCATATAA
>CAIWKU010000308.1 GCA_903913355.1 uncultured Bacteroidota bacterium
ATTTCAGGTTGGCTCAGGATTTTGCTGGCACCACTTAGCACACTCCCTTCAGATAGCAGAAAACGATTACAAACGCTTGAGCAATTCAGTGACCTGGGTAGTGGCTTCCAGATTGCCATGCGTGACCTTGATATCAGAGGGGCAGGAAATATGCTGGGGGGTGAACAGAGTGGGTTTATGGCAGAGATAGGCTTTGAAATGTATCAGAAAATATTGGAAGAGGCCATTCGCGAGCTCAAGCGAAGCGCTTTCAAAGATTTGTTTAAAGAAGAAATTACCAAGCAGGATGATTTTGTAAGTGATTGTACGATTGATACTGATCTGGAAATACTGATTCCGGATAGTTATGTGGAAAGCATTACCGAAAGATTGTCTTTGTATACCCGGCTCGACAGTTGTGATAAAGAAACCGAGTTACTGGAATTTCATAAAGAAATGACAGACCGGTTTGGGCCGGTACCCGCACAGGTAGAAGATCTGTTTACAACAGTTCGTTGCAGATGGATGGCGGTGGAAATTGGGTTTGAGAAAATGTCTTTAAAAGAAGATACCCTTCGCTGTTATTTTATTAATCGCCCCGACTCGCCTTATTTTGAATCACAATTATTCAAAAGGGTATTGATTTTTTTACAAAAGTCTACCAATAAAGGAAGGTTAAAACAAACCGGTAAACTTTTCTTACTGATGGTTGATGATGTAAAGGATATGAAGTCTATGTACCGTTTCCTGGAACAGATGTATAAGGAAGTGGTAGAAAAGAAATAATACTGGCCAGACCGTGCAAAAAAAATCCGGCCCAAATGAGCCGGACAAATTTTTTGGTGATACTTGCCTAGAACCCTTTTTTGGCAACGCCATCAGCAATAGCTTGTAAAGCTTTTGCTTCACTTAAAATAGCCGCCATTTTATTTCCTTTACCATCATGTCCGCCGGCCATATATCCGCCTTTTGCAGTTTTTGTAACCACGGCATCCTGCATGGGAACGTTTTTCTCCTTTGTTTTCAGGCAATATGCTTTGATCATTTTTGAAGTGTCCATGTTCTGAGAATTTAAAAGTTATTGAATTATACAATGGGTTATAGGGCACAAGCTACCAATTTTTTTCAGGAAAAGGCATTCTACAAATGAGAACTAATCCACATGGGTAGTCAAAAAACGGGAAAGCCGGCAATAAATACCGGCTTTCTCTATGATTTACAGGCGATTGCGTAATTATTACACGTCAATTTTGGCATATTTTGCGTGCGTTTCAATGAACTCTCTCCTGGGTTGTACATCATCTCCCATCAGCATACTAAAGATCCGGTCTGCTTCAGCTGCACTTTCTATGGTTACCTGTTTGAGGGTTCTTCTGGCTGGGTCCATCGTGGTTTCCCAAAGCTGATCGGCATTCATCTCACCCAAACCTTTGTATCGCTGGGTAGTAACACTATCATCTTTGCCGCCTCCTAATTTTTCGATCCAGATTTTACGTTGCTCTTCATTGTAAGCATAGGCCTGGTCTTTTCCTTTTTTCACAAGGTATAGTGGTGGCTGGGCGATATATACATATCCCTGCTCAACCAGTTCTTTCATATAGCGGAATATAAAAGTCAATATCAAGGTAGCAATATGCGATCCATCCACATCGGCATCGGTCATGATAATCAGTTTATGATACCTCAGTTTCGCAGTATTCAAAGCTTTTGGATCATCTGGTGTACCCACTGTTACGCCCAGTGCGGTATACATATTCCTGATTTCCTCATTCTCATAGATCTTATGCTCCATGGCTTTTTCAACATTGAGGATCTTACCACGAAGGGGCAAAATGGCCTGGTGACTTCTATCACGCCCTTGTTTGGCAGTACCACCTGCCGAATCTCCTTCCACCAGGTATAACTCACATTTTTGCGGATCTCTTTCACTACAATCGGCCAGTTTTCCGGGTAAACCGCCACCGCTTAAAACGGTTTTGCGTTGAACCATATCACGTGCCTTTTTAGCCGCAACCCTTGCCTGTGCAGCTAAAATAATTTTAGAAATCACATTCTTTGCTTCTCTTGGATTTTCTTCCAGATAGGCTTCTAATGCGCGGGCAACCGTAGTTTGAACAATCCCACTTACCTCGCTGTTTCCGAGTTTGGTTTTGGTTTGTCCTTCAAATTGTGGCTCTGGAACTTTTACGGATATGATCGCACTTAAGCCTTCTCTGAAGTCATCTCCTTCAATGGTTACTTTGGCTCTCTCAAAAAGGCCTTGCTTGTCTCCATAGGTCTTAAATACCCTTGTCAATGCCTGTCTGAACCCGGTTACATGCGTTCCACCTTCAATGGTATTGATATTATTGACATAAGAGAAAATATGTTCTTTAAAATCATCATTGTAGGTTAGGGCCACTTCCACAGCAATATTGGATGCTTCATCATGTCCGTCAACATACAATGGAGAAGGAATCAAGGGATTACGGTTACCGTTTTTGTCGAGCATTTCTACAAACTCAACAATACCACCTTCACTATAAAAATTCTTTGAATATGTATTCCCTTCTTCATCTTTCTCTCTCAGATCATTCAGGGTGATGCTGATGCGTCTGTTTAGATAAGAGAGTTCGCGTAAGCGTCCTTCGAGGATTTCTTTTTTGTAAACTGTTTCCTGAAAAATAGTATTATCAGGCCAGAAATGAACAAGGGTACCTGTTTTGGTGCTGTTGCCAATTTCTCTAACAGCATATTGCGGGATCCCGATTTTATATTCCTGTTCAAATATTTTTCCTTCCCGGTTTACGGTAACATGCAGGGTAGTGCTTAAGGCATTCACACAACTCACCCCAACGCCATGCAAACCACCAGATACTTTGTAAGTGTCTTTATCAAATTTACCGCCGGCATGTAAAACCGTCATTACAATTTCAAGGGCACTTTTTTGCTCTTTGGTATTAATGCCGGTAGGAATACCCCGTCCATCATCTTCCACACTGATTGAATTATCCTCATGAATGGTTACCGTAATGTTCTTACAATACCCCGCAAGGGCCTCATCGATCGAGTTATCCACTACCTCATAAACGAGGTGATGGAGCCCTTTTACACCAATATCTCCAATATACATGGCGGGCCTTTTTCGAACCGCTTCCAAACCTTCTAATACCTGTATGCTGTCGGCCCCGTAATTTTTATTCTGGGCATCGTTACTATTCTGTTGTTCTTGAGTCATAAATGCTTGACAGTCCTGTGTTTTAAGTAATTTTCAGAAGTGGGCAAAGCTAATGAAAATAAAGGGTTTTCCGGGATAGAAACAAGCCAATTTTTCCCCATTTTCGGGGATGTTAATAAGCGTTAAAATGGGGTGATTCCTGCCCCTGAAATAAGCACTATTTGTAAATTACATGTTTATACATTAATTTTACAGTTGCATGTTACAGGTATTGGACATATTAAAAGTGGCGCATAGAGGTGGTATTGAACCCAGCATGGAACTTTTGTTTGAAAAAGGACAACAGATTCCAGGCTCTATTCAATACAATATCAGGCGTTATTATGCACAGCATCCCTGGGTAGCTGAAGATACAGGTATGTTGGTATATCACTATGATAGCCGCAAACCCAAGGAGAATTATCTTGAACTCAGGTATTGCAGCACCGGTAACCGTTATTGCGAAGAAAAGAGTTGCTCTCTTTGCACAAAATTGCCTACTGAAAATTGTGGTGGCAGACACCAAACAGTAGATGTATTTACCTTCCATTTTACAGCAACTTTTTTGCACCAGTTTGTGCATAATATCAAACTCAATACCCGTAAAGACGAAGTATTGGCGTTTAAGCATCCGCATGCTTTTACCAAAATATTTCCCGTATGTAATAAAAAACGAAATGTGCTGGATGGTTTATTAAACCATAGTTATTCAGGTGCATTGGAAAATATATTTGTGAACGCCAAAATTCACGAACTGTTACTGTATAGTCTTGAATGTTTGGTAGAAGATAAAGAAGAAGGATTCAGTTGTAAATTCCTGGCAGATGAGAGTGGAAGAGAAAGAATCTACCAGGCTAGAGATATCCTCCTGCAACATATCGGTGATCCTATCACCATCAAGGAACTGAGTCGCAAAGTTGCGATGAACGAATGTTACGTTAAAAAAGGTTTCAAAGAAGTGTTTGGTACCACGATATTCGATTTTTATCAGCAACAAAGAATGGAACACGCCAAATACCTTTTGTATGAGAAAGGATTGACAGTTACTGATGTATCTGCATTATTGGGTTATTCCTCTATCTCGCATTTTTCTGCTGCTTTCAAAAAGCATACGGGACTGAAGCCTTGTGAGTTATTGAAATAATATTCTCAAACCTGCTTATCCCTTTTCCTTTCATTACCATTAATGTGTTGTGCTATTTAAAAATAGTTTACATAGCAAAATCGTTGAGTGATGGTATTTTATACATTCTTGGCGGAGTATGGAAAGAAAAATATCGGCAATGAATTGAATTTCCATCTATTTTAATACCACAACACGTTAAATACTACTGACTTTTCATTGATACCCCGATTTTGTAAGGGTAAAGCCATCCAAGATATCCGGTTAGAAATAAATCTTAGCATATACTTAGCTCAGTATCCCCGTAGGATTAGGACAACAATACCTTTGGATGACTATAGCATGACTGTATACTGCGGTTATACATAGGCTATCATGCAAATAGTAAGCAAGTTGACTTCCTATAAAGTC
>CAIWKU010000309.1 GCA_903913355.1 uncultured Bacteroidota bacterium
GCAGAATTTTCAAATCCAACTTTATCGCTTCACTAGTATTTTCTTTACTTACTATTGCTTAGCATTACAAACTATCCAATCAAACTGCTATAAAATTCGCTACTAGTATTAGTGGAGTATACTCATATTTAGGCAAGAATCAGCAATTATACTAGTCTAGAAATGCTATGTATTGCGAATGGTTACTTTCCGATACAAAACTTCGAAAAAATAAAATCTAACTGATCCTCATTTGTAATCTGACCCGTGATACTTCCCAAATAATGCAAACATTGCCTGATATCAAGTGCCAGCAGATCGCTCGGGATATTTTCGTCTAACCCCTTTTTTACATCCTGTAAGGATTCTGCAAGCTTTTGTAAAGCATCGTAATGGCGGGCATTGGTAACAATGGTAGATTCTGCCTGCAAATCGCCCAATATGGTTTTGGCTACCAGCGATTTTTTCAGTTCATCAATCCCGAGGTTTTCTTTAGCAGAAATGAATACGAGATCCCGAAAGGAAATGAATTTCTGTTTTACAGACTCAGTTTGTCCGTCCGTTTTATTTCCTACCAACAGGTATTGGATCTGTTCTTTCTCCAGTTCAGCTATTATTGTTCGCAATTCAATCTCATCAATCTCATTTACATCAAACAGATAGATAACCACATTTGCGCTACGCATTTTTTCATAGCTTTTTTCTACCCCTTTGCTTTCAATCTGGTCAACTGTATGTTTACGAATGCCGGCAGTATCAATCAATCGAAATAAAACACCATTAATATTCAATACTTCTTCAATGGTATCGCGCGTGGTTCCTGCCATTTCACTAACAATCGCACGATTCTCATTCAGCAGGGTATTCAACAAAGTAGATTTACCGGCATTGGGTTTGCCTATGATGGCAACCTGTACTCCATTCTTGATTACATTACCTAATTGAAAAGAATTTAGCAACTTTTGTGTAGATTGGTCAAGTTGATTAACCAGCTGATTTAAAGCAGTACGGTCAGCAAAAGCCACATCTTCCTGTGAAAAATCCAATTCCAATTCTATCAAAGCAGAAAACCGTATCAGCTGATCTCTTAATTGATGCAGATCATTGGAGAAACCTCCCCGCATACTATGCAGTGCCGTTCTTCTACTGGCTTCTGTATTGCTGGCAATCAAATCGGCAACCGCTTCGGCCTGGGTAAGATCAAGTTTTCCATTCAGAAAAGCCCTTTGCGTAAACTCGCCCGGCTTAGCCATCCGCACCCCTTTTTGGGTAATGGCCCTGATAATATTTTCCTGGATAAACGGTGAACCATGACAACTGATCTCAATGACATCTTCCCCGGTATATGATTTTGGCGATTTATACAAAGCAAGTACCACTTCATCCAATATCTCTTTCCCCTGTTTAAGATAGCCCACCTGCAAACTATGAGAAGCCTGTTGGTTAAGATCTTTCGAGGGAAACAATTCATTTACTACTGCAAAAGTATTTTTCCCGCTTATCCGTATCACCCCAATCGCTCCAATACCCTGCGGGGTAGCCAATGCCACGATTGTATCATCCCATCCACTCAGTTGTGCCGACATATTCAGTAGTTTCCCTACAAAAATAGGGTTAAGTCATAAGTAGTAGGTTGTAAGTAGTAAGTTTTTACTATACAAGACTTAGTTGTATGTCAAATTCATTAAAAATAACTATTGTTTCCTATTACACATCCTTACTTATTACTTACAAACCAATACTTGCAACTTTTTATCTTACTGTTCGCTTACGCGAAAAGTAATGCTCTGTCTATGCCGATAAATAACTTCTCTCCCATTTTGAATAGCTGGTTTCCAGCGAGGACTTTTCTGCAAAACACGAATCGCTTCTGCCTTAGTTCCATAGCCAGGATCGTTTTCCGCCTTGATATCACTCAGCGCACCTGTTCTATCAACTACAAATGAAACTACTACCGTATAGGATGCAGGGGGCGCTCCATTCTCATTTGGAACATCACTATTGAGATTTCTTTCGAGGTATTTTTTCCAGGCTTCCTGTCCGCCTAAAAATTCAGCAGGTATCTGAACAATATTCAATATCTCATCAATATCCCTATCAGGTTTTGGAGTTTCAGCACCAACTCCTTTCACTTCAACAGGTGGCGATACCACATCATCCTTTTCACCTTTTGTATCTATAGAACCAATCTTAACATTATCCAGGGTTGTCAGATCTTTTACTTCATCTTCCTCTTTTACCTGGTCATCAGCAACAATCTTTGGTGGTGTAACCCTAGCCATTTCTACAGGCTTAGGTTCTGGTTTGGTAACCGGTGGAAGAGGCAATTTTTGCTCTTCATTTTTAAAATTTTCCAATTCAACTGTTGTAACAATATCTGTCTTGATTCTTTTTTTACCGGCATTGGCTAGTAATGAACCTACAACAAAAAGCAGGCAAATAAAAAAAGTTCCTCCCAAAGCCA
>CAIWKU010000310.1 GCA_903913355.1 uncultured Bacteroidota bacterium
CTTAACAATAATCTTAAAATTGATGCCTACAATCGTTTTACCTTCTTTCATGGTAAACTTTGGATCACTGACATTGAAATATATATCAGCAATATTTTTAAGTTCTTCAGATACCGGTTTAAGTATCCATTTCTTCAGGTCCTTATAGTTCGGGTACTTATCGCCCAGCTGCAGCATATCGCGCAGCTCTTCAACAGTAATATATTTCCCTCCCTGATTTTTCCAGGAGCTGATAAACTTATAAATGCGCGGCGTGTACTTATTTTTTGCATGTAGACAAACGTCTATTTCATAATTGGTGTACTGCATCGGTTTGCCGCCGGCGTTCCAATCCATATGAAGCAGTATTGTTGCAACGTCTTTATCTATGCTCAGGATCAGTTCCCCTGCTCTGTTACGGCCTGAAGGTACCCACGCTTTAAACAGCGCCTGGATCACCACGCCCGGATGGCCGTTATATGTTTTGGGAATCTCAATTTTAATAAATGCCATTTCCGCAATTGTCTCCCGGACCTTTTTGTAATACGCCGGTTTACTTATGGCCTGCATTGGTATTACAATTTCTACAAATTCTTTCTGAAATAATTCCAGCTGGTTGAGCCGGGTACCATGCATGATGTCGTTCATTGGATCCTTCAGTTTGAACATGATGGCGTTAAATATACGCTCCTGGATTAGCGAGAAATCATATTTTGCTTTCAAAACTCTATTTGAAGCAATGACGATGCCTTTAAATTCTGCCGGCAATGTTCGTAACTTCTTTTCAGTTATGCGCATAGGTATCCGATTTAATTATGTGAACATAATATTAATTTTTTTAAAAAAAAAACACCGGTCTGACCCGTACCGGTGCGAAAGGCCCGCCCTGAGGTTCTCAGGAACAGGGTAGGATCTTGCGGATCATACGATATAGTGACTTAAAAAACACACAGGTATAAAGCAATAACAATACTATGGTTATTGCATACAGATCCAGAATATTAAGGATCGCCTGTAAAGCGGTAATTTTGTTAGTGGACATTTGAGAACCTTTTAAAAGTGAAATGAATACAGGTAGTGTATATCAATTTCCGTGCCAGAAAACTTCCGTGAAGTTAAACTAATTTTTTTACATTTGTTTGGATATTTTTTATGGAAAAGAAAAAAAAGGAACAAAGCCTGGCACAGATGGAACGTAACCTGCACCGGGCGGCAATAGGGATAGGGGTGGTCCTGTTTTCGGCCATACTGAAGAGCGCGGCAACAGCGCTTACCAATGCTAAGATAGACGAATTTAAGGCCCGGAAAGACCGCAACAGCCAGTATGAGGAAGCAATAGAGGTGGAATAATTTGCAATTATTGAAATTATTTGTACTTTTATTCATCATTCCACAATTTCCGGCCAGGGACAGATTCCTAACTGTCTTAACTTTTTTTTATGTCCCAAAATTTAAAAACCAGATCCGCCGAAGTCATTGAGACTGCCAAAAACTTTTTGCATAATTTTTTGCATAGTATTCCTCCGGAACATCTGACAATTGAAAGAATTGATTCCTACATTGCCAAAGCATATGAATTGGCTGATGCCTGGCACGCTACGTTAGGAACACCGGTAGATCCGGGCAAATCAAATTAAAATCGTTCCTGTTGGAATTACCAGTGGAATGGTACGGCGGGAATAGAATCCTATTCCCGCTATTTTTCAAGTTTTTTTAACCTTCAAATATTTTTTTTATGGCGGTTCCCGTTCAAGCAACACAGCAGCAGGTCACTTTATCAGCTACGACCACCGCTGCATTAGATATTGCAGTAAATGCACAAATTGCCACGCTGATGGCTAACCTGGCATCAGGTCCGACATCTGCAGGAGAAGCAAACATCGTACCTGGTTCTATAACAATAGGCAACATTATTGTTGCATCCGTTAGCACGACCGGCGCCATTGCTAACTGTTATTGTGTTGTACACTATTCGCAGATCATGTAATGGCTAAGGCGGCATCATCTGGCAACGGTTTAAGCATTCTGCTCCTGTTAGGGGTAGGGGGGGCCGTTCTGTATACAAAGGTGATAAAGCCTAAGATCGTACAGCCGCTGCAGCTGAAGGCCAATATTAAACGCCTA
>CAIWKU010000311.1 GCA_903913355.1 uncultured Bacteroidota bacterium
TAACCACTTGTTTCAAACAGCCAAAACAGGAGAACTGGCCGAATATGCTACGATAGAGGAAACCATGTCCCCACTTGCTTTAAGCTTGATTGCAGGTTGGATAAAAGATGAAATAAAATAATCTGGGTTCGTTTGTGTCATAGTTTACTAATTTTTGCGAATCAGCAAATACACAACTGAAGCTCTGAAACTAAATAAGGCAGCTGAATTTATGAGTAACTTCATTGCCTGATGAATTATTTAGCGCATGCATATCTTTCCTTTCATCATCCAGATATTCTGGTGGGTAATATGATTAGCGATTTTATTAAAGGAAAAAAACAATATACTTACCCCATACCCATTCAATACGGCATACGGCTTCACAGGGCCATTGACACTTTTACAGACCAACATCCAGCTACCCGAGAAGCGAAAGCTTATTTACAACCGGCTGTTGGGGCTTATGCAGGGGCTTTGATTGATGTTGTATATGACCATTTTCTGGCTTTAGATGAAACCGAATTGACAGAAGTAGCATTAAAAACATTTGCCGCAGAAGTTTACCGGCAGTTGCAAAAACAGGAAGAAATATTACCTGAAAAATTTGCCCGTATGCTGCCTTATATGATAGATCAGAATTGGCTATATCATTATCGGTTTACAGATGGGGTTGAAAAAAGTTTCGGCGGCGTAGCCAGAAGAGCCCTTTATTTAACTGGCATAGAGGAAGCTTACCAAAAGTTTTTATTGCATTATTCCAAACTGCGGGACTGTTACCAAGGGTTTTTCCCAGATGTTAAAAAATTTGCACATATGCAGCTGGCTGAGTTCTTAAATACATAGGTGGCTATCTTTGTGAAAACCCTTTTCATGAAGTCACTCTTTTCCATTATCCTTTTTTTTGGTTTCTTTTATACCTATGGCCAGCAGAAGCCAACTGAACTCGACAAGTCGCCCATGGATATGAGTTACTGGCCGGCTAATTACCCCTTACTTAAAATGAGCGGAAAAGCCAAAGCGTTTCCCATAGCCAGGGTGATCTATGGCCGACCCCTAAAAAACGGAAGAACCATTTTTGGAGGCATTGTAAAATACAACGAACTATGGCGATTGGGAGCAAATGAAGCTACTGAGATCGAGTTCTTTAGCAATGTAAAGATTGGAGGAAAATCGCTTGCAAAGGGAAGATATACCGTTTACTGTATTCCTCATGAAAACAAGTGGACACTGATCATCAGCAAAGACAATTATGTTTGGGGAAGTTTTACGTATGATTCCAAAAAAGATGTTTTGCGGGCGGATGCGGATGTTGACAGGAATACCGAAACCGTTGAAGCTTTTACCATTTATTTTGAGGAAACCAAAACGGGAGCGAATATGATTATTCTTTGGGATGATATTCGGGCGGTACTACCTATTTCCCTATCTGGTAACCCGTCTTCAATAAACAATGAGTAACTGTTTATTTTAACCAATAAGTAATCGTAATACTGCATCTTTACTAAATAAAATAAAGACGATGAAACGAGCAACACAATATATACACGCAGGCACAGAGCCAGACCCATCAACAGGTGCAATTATGACACCTATTTACCAGACCTCGACTTATGTACAAGAAGCGCCCGGCGTTAATAAAGGATTTGAATATGCCCGTAGTCAGAATCCCACCCGTAAAGCCCTGGAAGAAGCGTATGCGCAGATCGAGAACGGAAAGTTTGGACTTGCATTTTCAAGCGGAGTCGCCGCTACTGATGCGGTTATCAAATTATTGTTACCCGGGGATCAGGTAATTGCAGCGAATGATATGTACGGCGGAACTTACCGGATGTTTACCAGGATTTTTGCAAAATATGGTATCCAATTCACTTATACCGATACAACCGATATTGAGAATATACGAAAGGCCATTACGCCCAATACAAAACTTATCTGGATTGAAACACCTACCAATCCACTGATGAATATTACGGATATCGCAGCAGTTGCCACCATTGCAAAGGAGCACAAGGCGATCCTTTGTGTTGACAATACTTTTGCCTCTCCTTATTTACAAAACCCGCTTGATCTTGGTGCAGATATTGTAATGCATTCCGCTACTAAATACCTTGGCGGTCATAGTGACGTAATTCAGGGCTGCCTGGTTATGAACGATCCTGAGTTGAGAGAGCAACTCTATTTTATCCAAAAAAGTTGTGGTGCCGTTCCTGGTCCAATGGATTGTTTTCTGGTATTACGTGGTATTAAAACCCTACATGTTCGTATGCAACGCCATTGCGAGAACGGAGAGAAAATTGCTTATTTTCTTCGAAACCATCCCAAAGTTGCCAAAGTTTATTGGTGTGGTTTTGAAGATCATAAAAACTATTCAGTTGCTAAAAAACAAATGCGTGGATTTGGGGGGATGATGAGTTTTACGTTGAAAGATGACAGTATTGAAAATGCAAAACGTGTTTTATCTTCTACCAAAGTATTTGCACTGGCTGAAAGTTTAGGCGGTGTTGAATCATTAATCAATCACCCTGCGTCTATGACGCATGCTTCTATCCCAAGGGAAGAGAGAATCAAAAATGGATTAACAGATAGTTTAATCAGGTTGAGTGTAGGTATTGAGGATGTGGATGATCTGATGGATGATCTTAATCAGGCTATTGGATAGTTTTTTTACTGCAGAGAACAGGATAGCGCAAAGTTTGCGCAGAGATAACTCCGTGAATGCTCAGCGTATCCTGTTCTCTTCGGTGAAAAATGAAACTACTTTAATTCAAACGCCGCCTCAATTGTATTTTTAGAATCACCGCCAATAAACACATTGAATTTTCCGGCTTCCAGTTTTATATTTCCTTCTCCATCATAAAATGACAGGTCTTTGCCTGATAAACTAAAACTTACCGTTTTAGCTTCCCCCGCTTTCAGGAATATTTTTTGAAATGCTTTCAATTCTTTCACTGGCCTTACAATTGAAGCTGTTATATCTCTTATATATAACTGAACCACTTCTTCTCCGTCATATCCACCGCTGTTCTTTACTGTTACACTCACCTGCAGCTTTCCTCCTTTCAACATCTGATTACTGCTCAATGCTAAACCAGAATAATCAAATTTTGTATAGCTCAACCCAAACCCAAAAGGATACAATGGATCATTCGGAATATCCCGGTACCGTGTCTTCCAGGATGGATCGCCGGTTTCAGGTGCGGGGCGATTGGTGTTAAAATGATTGTAATAAACAGGAATCTGTCCAACTGCATATGGGAAGCTCATCACCGTTTTACCAGAGGGGTTATAATCACCGGCAAGTACATCAGCAACTGCTGCTCCGGTTTCTGTTCCCAATATCCAGCATTGTACAATAGCAGTAGATAAATCCTGTATCTGCGTTAAAACCAGTGGTCTTCCGCTATTTACCAAAACAATTATTTTTTTCCCGGTTTTCTGTAATGCTTTGAGTAATTGAACCTGTCCCTCAGGTATGGATATATTAGCCAGTGCCCTGTCTTCGCCAGCCATTTTTCCACTGATACCTACCGATACAATTACAATATCTGCTGTTGTAGCAGAAGCCACTGATTCACTGATTAAAGTTTCATTTGTTGTTGCATCGGCAGTGTATCCGGCGGTATAATCGATAGCCGATTTTCCGAATTTCTCTTGTAGGCCTTCATAAACACTTATCGCATCATTTGCACTACCATTTGCTACCCAAAAATCAAACATATCCTCTTTGCTTTTAGCATAATAACCCACGAGAGCGATTTTCTTAACTGATTTTTTTATCGGTAACGACTGCCCTTCATTTTTTAATAAAACAATTGAACCTCTTGCCGCTTTTAATGCTTCCTGTTTATTGGCATCATTAAATAAAGTAGCTGTTTCGCGAGCCTCATCTGAAAATTTATACGGGTTTTCAAATAGACCTAATTTAAACTTGAAATATAAAACTTTAGCAACCGCATCATCAACTTGTTTCATACTCAGCTTACCTTCTTTCACCAGTTGAGGCAGGTATTGAACCACTACTTTTGACTCCATATCCATCATACTACCTGCCTGTAGTGATTTGTAGGCAGCATCTTTTTCATCCACTGCATATCCATGTGCAATGGTTTCCCCAAAAGATCCCCAATCACTCACAAGCAATCCTTTAAAACCCCATTTCTTTTTCAACACATCCGTTACCAAAAAATGATTGGCACTTGCCGGAACACCGTCAATTACATTAAAAGAATTCATTACTGTTGCTGCACCAGCATCTACCGCAGATTTGTAAGGGGGCAGGTATTTGTTCCATAAAGCAGTTCTGGATACATCCACATTATTATATTCTCTACCGGCTTCTACCAGTCCATAAGCAGCAAAATGTTTTACGCAGGCAAGAATATGCGATACATCATCCAGATTTCCCTGTAAGCCTTTCACCCGGGCTGTCGCAACCAATCCACCATAATAAGTATCTTCTCCTGCCCCTTCCATTACACGGCCCCAGCGAGGGTCATTGCTGATATCACACATAGGGGCAAAAGTCCAGTGCAACCCAGCTGCGGCGGCTTCTTTGGCAGCCACCCCGGAATTTTTTTCTATTTGAGCAAGATCCCAACTACAGGCTTCTGCCAATGGAATTGGGAAAATAGTTTTATATCCATGAATTACATCAAATGCGAATAATATGGGTATACCTAACCGACTTTGCTCTACCGCAACCCGTTGGATGTTCTTCGTTTCTTTCACACCAGTAACATTCAGAAATGAACCTACTTTTCCATCCTTCACCATTTTCACCTTTTCCTGTTGGCCGGCGTCGTTTACTGCGGGGCCGGTAAATACACCTCCATTTAATTGGTTTAACTGACCGGCTTTTTCTTCCAGCGTCATTCTTTGCAAAAGATCATCAATCCTTTGATTGATAGTTAACTTTGGATTTCTATAAGCTGGAGTTGAAGTGGTTTTGGGTTGCGCAAACAGCTGGGCACCAGATACCAGTAGAAAGGCAAGTAGCAGCTTTTTTTTCATAAGGCTTTTTTAGCGGGCAAGGAATGTATGCAAGTTAGGAGAGTTGGGGGAAATGCGAAATGACTTAGGTCATTATTTTAGGAAAGACTAAGTTTATGTGTGATAGGTTTCGAATCATTATCTGTTTAGTTTTATGCTTTCGAATTGATGAAAAAAGTTGACACAAATAATTTAAAGACATTTTTTGATGAAAAGGTCAATAAATACAACCGTCCTTCTTTCATCCAGGACGATCCCGTTTGTATACCACATCTCTTTTCCAAAAAACAGGATATTGAGATTGCAGGTTTATTCGCTGCTGTTTTTGCATGGGGTAACAGAACCACCATTATAAATAAATCAAGAGAGTTGATGCAGCTGATGGATAATGCGCCGTATGATTTCTGTAAAAATCATTCATCGGTGGATTTAAAAAATTTGGAGGGGTTTAAGCACCGAACCTTTAATACAACCGATCTTTTGTATTTTATTGCATTCCTCAAACATCATTATACGAATTATCCCAGTCTGGAAATTGCTTTTCTGCAAAATGCCCATTCTTTGAATGAGAAAAAGCAATTGGGGTTGCGTAAAAAAGAGAGTTTTATTGAATTTTCACTTATCCATTTCCATAACTATTTCTTTTCCTTAGAATATGTTCCGGCAAGAACAAAAAAGCATATTGCTACTCCTTTTAAAGGCTCTACCTGTAAAAGACTAAATATGTACCTGCGATGGATGGTAAGAAAAGATAAACAAGGAGTTGATTTTGGAATATGGAATCAAATCAACCCTTCTGATCTGATTTGCCCGATAGATCTGCATGTAGCAAGGGTAGCCAAAAGGTTTGGATTATTGGAGCGGAAACAGGTCGATTGGCTGGCAGCCATAGAACTGACCGATTATCTGAGAACCTTAGATCCCAAAGACCCTGTAAAATATGATTTTGCTTTGTTTGGGTTAGGGGTGATAGAAAAGTATTGATTGGATGCGCTATAACGGCAAGATGATTTGTGCCGATCAGCTAATAAGTTGGTTAATTACAGGGATACCAAGGCATTCTGGTTCAGAAACGGATTTGTCTATTTGGGGTGTTTGTATGATTTGATAAATAAGCAGTGCTATCAGGGTAATCAAAAACACAATACCCATCAATCTTAATGAACGTTGGAAAATAAATGGATACAATTTCATAAAATGGAACTTATCCATAAGAGGAAGCAAGCAAAAAAAGGTTGGAAAAAGAATTTGTTAATCCCCCTCTTCCAGTTGAAACAATTCCTCTACTGTAATCCCAAATGTTTTTGCCATTTTCAATGCCAGAGCTGTGGAAGGAATGTATTTACCAGACTCAATGGTATTGATTGTTTGGCGGCTTACACCGATTCTTTTGGCAAGATCATCCTGTGTAAGATCGTGTATGGCTCTTTGTATCTTTAGTTTGTTTTTCATGCATTCGATTTATTGTGTTGAAACAATACAAAACGAAAGCGAACTATAAAAATCACCAGTACAGTAAACATATTGTATAAAATAACACTTAGGAAACCGGATCCATAAACAAGCATAACACACAATATCAGAATTAAATAATTTACAAGCACAGCCCATTGCAAAGAGGCAAGTCTGAAAAATTGTATAGCCTCATCCTCAATTTTTTCTTTTGAAAAAGAAATCAGCAATAAACTTACTATTAAACCAGCCAGGGCCAGCTCGTCTGTAAAATTGTGGTTATTAAAATCAATTATTTGCTGGGAAGGCTTAGAATAACTGAGCCAGGGAATTTCATAGCCCCAGCTGGCATAGGCTATGCCCAGCAATAAAAAGGGTATAAACAGCAAAAATCCAACCCTTTGGTAAATATGGGGTAACAAAGGTAGCTTTTTCATTTTTTGAGATTATACCTTAAAAGTAAGGTATATATTGCAATTTGACAAGTTTATTTTACTTTTTGTATTGTTTATTTGTTATTTTGACCTGTTTTACCCCTTCATTCCCAAGCTTCACTACATTTGTCTATCATGGAAACTGACAATCAACTACTTACCATCGAGAAATTAACTGCCACTCAAATGGCCGATTTTATTAATGAGTTGATAGAAAAGGATTTTTCACGCCTGGTGCAGTTATTATATCGTCTTGATGTAAGCGAGGATAAATTAAAATCGGTGTTAATCGAACATCCAACGGGTGATGCAGGTGGGCTAATTGCGCAACTAATCATGGAAAGAATAGCACAAAGAGAAATCGCCAAAAATATGTTCACTCAAAAAGCTGAAATTCCGGAAGAGGAGAAATGGTA
>CAIWKU010000312.1 GCA_903913355.1 uncultured Bacteroidota bacterium
CTGGAATTGCGGTATCTCCAGTGTTTCCTTTTGTGGATATAACCGCAGTAAATGTCGCTGCTGTATTATCTGTATTTGGTAGTATTCCTGCTGATAGTGCAGAAGTGGCTGATAATATCTGCTGTGCTTTTATTACAACAGACGGAAATAATGGGTGTGTGTACGAACTCCATCCGGATGGGGCTGTTCCGTAAAACATACCGCCAGTGTACTGGGATAAATTCTGACCAGATCTTCCGTTACTGGTTGTGTTGCGCTTTATTTGGATGCCCATATAAATGAAATTGAACTAATTTTGTATTTTATTGATTTAATTATTCCGTCAAACTCCTAATCTTTTCAGCAAATGCAACCTGAGCAGCCGGGGATAATTTAAGGAATGATGAGAACGGATCGTCTCCAGTTGGTTTAACATCAACATCAAGAACTTCTTCTCTTGTGAGTTTGCAGACTATAAGTGTTGATGGATCTCCTTTTGCAACAGATTCCCCATGTGGAGTAATATCATCTCTTCCGTCATCCCATAATTCAGAACCTGGGATTGGCTGAACATGTGAATGTATTCCTTTGCCATACCATTTAGCATCGGCAGGAATTTTAATTTTAGGATTAGTTGCAAGCACTTCACGCTTAGATCCGTTAAATTCGATTTCAATAGATGGGAAAGCCCTAAGATAAAATCTTCCTTGAGCATCAAAGTAAACAAATTGATGGGTATTAACAATTGCATCAACGAATTTGCCGTTGCCTTCATCGTCCGTTTCTTGCGTGTCAACAAAAGTATTCCTCGCATCTTTTTTGCGAGAAATTACTGCTTTTTGTACAGATTTTGGCGAATTTTCCAAAAGTGTTTTTTGGAGTTCTTCTGTTATATTTAGATTGAATTCTTTGCCGTTTTTAGTTACCTTTACCATATAATTAATGATTTTTTTCACCTAAAAACCCCATCCTAAAAGGAATGGGGCAGGTTGGTTTTATCAGATAAAAATTATTAGTCTTGACTCTGAGATATTTCAGCCCAAACAGATCCTATTTGCAGGAATTTGATTATGAACCAGTGCGATGCTGTTGGGGAAATTGATGTATTTGCAGCAGTTAACGCCCATTGGCTTGCCAATCCGGAAAATCCTAAAAATCTCACCCTTCCACCTATTGCCGGAGCATTTATGTAGATTGTCATCTCGGAAAACTGATACGAGCTTGATGTAAGCGCAATTGCCAATACGCAACTATCTTTCAGATTGAGTATATAGTTTTTTGAAAATACCGCACCTGCGCCGGATACGAATCCTGGCAAAAGCGGAATTGTATCAATAGTAGATCCGAGTGTATCTGAGATGGTTGTCGCGCCCAACTGTAGGCTGCGATATGTTCTATCGGTTCCGGCAGATGTACCAAAAAGCGGATATCCTGGATACTGGGCAAATACTGATGATGTTGCTATTAAAAGCGATAGAAAAAGAAATATTTTTTTCATTTTATTTTAGATTTTTAGTTGTTTAATTGAGTTGGATTCGGATTAATTTTGGCTTTGGGATTACTGCGGAGTTACAACCGGCGGCAAGAATGATGCCTGAGTGAGAGTTGTGTAAAGGAAAATCTGATCAGACCAACCGTAGTTTACATCAAATTTCCATTTTGCAAGCATAGCCCAAGTTTCAGCAAAGATATTACCATCGACCTGTCCTATACGTAGATTCCAGTCCTTTTCGCTATTGCAGGCTACATGGAAGTTTCCGATATTTGGATCAATTGATGCCCTTGTAAAGATGATTGTATTATCTGGCATACCGGCAACATCAATTACTTCATATCCTTTCCATGTGTATGTACCAGAATAATCCAGAGCGCCGCCCTTGAATTGGGTGTTCGCTAACTGTTCTTTGTAAAGGATTTTAGTCCTAACCGAACAAAGGTATTTCATATCCCTGCATGAATACTTATCAGAAATAAGTGCTTTATACAAAGTGCCAGCTTGCTGCAAAAGATCATCTAAAACAGCAAATACATTTGTATTGGTAAGAGTTACAGGAGATATTGTGGAAATATTTACCAGTGGGTCATTCACCATCCTTTGCAAATATCCGTTGAAATACTGCAACTGATAATTTGGCTGACCCCAAACATAATGTCCTACATAAGCAAGCGATCCCTGCCAGAACATCGTTTCAATAGATTCACCGGAACGACCAAGAAGAACCTGAATCATTTTTCCGTTTATATCCGGCCCGCCAGTTGGAATAATTTCTTCCAAAATTGGATCAGCAAGGTATTTGCTCCAAACTGTGGTTTCCAAATCACGAGGGTTTGCAATCTGGAATGTCTGAAAGTTCGCAGGTGTCATTGTTCTGCTATCAATAGTCCATCCAGATCCTGGCTGCGGGGTTGGAACTGCCTGACTTGGAGAAAGTGGGTTCTGCAAATCAATTCGGTCTATTGTAAATATCTTTTTTATTCCGGTATCTACTGCAACAATACCTTTATCAAGGGTATCCATTGAATAGAGTGCTTTCATTATGATGTATTGGGCATATAAAC
>CAIWKU010000313.1 GCA_903913355.1 uncultured Bacteroidota bacterium
ATTCTTTTGTTTCGTCTTTGTTCATGCTTCTTTTTTTACCTTTTTACATAAAACGTCTTTTGGCTACTTAGTCAGAAATCTGTTTACTTAAAATGTTCAGAACTGAATCCGTGTTCGACTAATCATTTCGAAAAAGCCAATGGAGTTTTCATAGGATAGAAAGATGGCTACTATTTAATCGGATTGGTTTGCTCAATCAATTTTTAAGCCTTTTGTTAAGAAGGATATTGGCTATGTAAAGGAATGATTAAACTAACCAATAAAACATAGCAGGAATATAAAATATACGTCGTAACTATAAATAATTGTGTAGTATTAAAACTACATAAATTTAATCAACAACTACAAACCAATTGAAACAGCAGGATACTCAGAAAGAATTTACAATGATATGTACCAGGCATTATCGAAAACAATCTTTAGGCAAGGCAGTAAAACTGGATTATCCGGGAATTGATACCTCACTTAATAACCGGCAGTATCTGACTTTTTTATTTCTATTTTAGGTAAAAAAGTCATTACCAGCATAATGACAGAAACACTCATTAAACCATATAAAGCTATTTTTTTCTCAGGACATTCACCCATCATACAAGAAGACAATAATAAATAATTCCGAAGAGACCAGGCGAGATTGAGTGCTCCTATAAAAACATTGGTTCTTTTGGCCCAGATTGCCGGGATCGAAAACAGAACGATGGCCGCCAGGCAAAGCAGGCAATTTAAAACCCCGGGCTTTCCAAAACTGGTGCCTTCCGCATGGAACCCGGAAACAGTTACCTGCACACTGGGTATATAGCTCCAGGGAAGAAAACAAATACATAGTATACTAACCGCAGCAATAATACCTATCAGTTGAGAATGTTTCATTAGTCAGATTTAGCGTAAGGTAGTTTGTATTGTTTGTGTATTGCGAAGTGATAAATCGGTGATTCTTGATCATTGCACAAATATTCATATGAAAGTTGAGTCAGCTCGCCTTTGAACCGAAATTTTATTTTACCCATCGTTTTGTTAACCATTTTCTTACGGGGATATCATATAATTTCAGGCAAGTCCAAGCCACTAAGATAGATGACAATAATACCACTAAACCCATCCACCATCCCTCCTGCAAGGATATATGATTGTCTATTACCCAGGCAGTAAAAATATAAATGAAGGGATAGTGAATGATATAAATAGGGTAAGAAATATTGCCGAAAAATCTGCAAAGCTTTAATGTCCATTCAGTTGTAATATCTCCACTGGCTCCTATGTATACAATCAAAGGAAACAAAATGATTATTGAAAGAGAATCGTATACTCCGTTAACCCATAAATTTTGAGTCCCGCCAACCCTTGGAAATGAAAGAGCCAATATGATGAGACCCGCACATATCAGGAAAGCATGATTAATATGACGAGGTTTCGCTACTCTTGACAATAATAAGCCAGCTAAAAATGGAAATAACAATCTTGTAAGCCCGATACGCAATTGTGCAGTTTCCATAGACCATCCCCCGATCAGATCTCCGTTGGGACTGGTTACTGCCAATTGTATTAAGGCAAAAGCAGAAAGAAATACCAGGATTGAAAGAAACGTAGTTGAAATCTTTCTGATAAATACCGCATATAGAATATTACCCATATACTCAAAAAAAAGTGACCATGCCGGACCATTTAAAGGATGCATTTCGCCCCAGCCCCTAATATCCATTGAAGTTGGCAAAGGGATCAGGGTGAATCCAATCAGCATTGTCAATAGTACTTTCCAAAAAGGGATCTGGCTGAGTTGTGGAAATAAAACAGGAGATGCACTAAAGTAGAAACCAATCGCTCCAATGATCATCCCCATTATAATCATTGGATGAAGCCTGATTAACCGACGTTTAAAAAAATCTTTCAAACTCATTTTCTGCCATCTGTCATTGTATGCGTAACCAATGACAAACCCCGATAACAGAAAGAAAAAATCTACTGCCAGGTATCCGTGGTTAATAATCTGTTTTGAATGATCTCCCCCACTAAAGGCTTCAAACAAGTGGAATATGACCACCATGATTGCTGCTACTCCTCGTAAGCCATCTAATATTTCATAGTGGCTTTTTGAGTCAGAAAAGATTTTGTTTTGTTCGAGTGCGGGAGGCATATTTTCTTTACGGGTTCTTTTTTGACCTATCACCAGCACTACCCCTTCAGTGCTTTATATCTTTACAGGACCGGTTATTTATATAATTTACCCTGGGGTAACACTATTTCAAAGTGGGTACCCATCTGCTGTTCAGATTTGATATGCATGGTTCCATTCATGCTATCAATCAGGTGTTTTACTAAATACATTCCATATCCATGACCCGCTTCGCCATCTGTTCCATCCGTAGAGGAAGGAGTTCCCTTTAATATAAATTCAATCTGCTCTGCCGTTACTCCTACACCCGTATCTGACACCAAAATGCGTAAAATATTAGCGCCGGAACCGGGCACCAGTTCCAGGGTTACATTCACAGTTCCTCCTTCGGGTGTAAATTTTATCGCATTGGAAATAAGGTTGCCACAAATTTGCAGGATCTTACTTTTTGCAAAAGGGATGGCTTCTGATTTTCCAACAGCCTCCACATTAAGTAAGATTTTTTTATGAATAGCTGGTGGGGAAAACAATCTTAACAGCTTATCTTTTAAGCTGGTAATGGTAATAGAATAATCATTCAAATAAAACTGTTCATTTTCGGGTGTCAATTCAGGAGTAAGTATCTCTTCTGCAAATTCAAGCAACGAGCCACCGCTTGTTTGGATCATCTGCATTACCTCCAGCATATCAGGTACTGAATTTTCTGTTCCCTGATCCACCATTATCTGCGCCAGGTTAACAATCCCCCCTAAAGGTCCCCTGATATCGTGGGCTACTTTTTTAACCGTTTCATGCGATTCTTTTACTTTGGAACGTAAGGATTGGATCAATTTAATATCCGTTAATCTTTTAACGATCTCAGCAGCAATGATCTTTAATAAACTTACCTGTTCAGCAGATAATTCTTTGCCTACCTTATCCAGTACACACAATGCACCCAATGCATAGCCATCCTCGGTTTGTAAAGGGACACCAAAATAATATTTCAATTTAGCTTCATCCTTCACATAACTCAGATGCTTAAACCGATCATCGCCAGCCAGGTCTTTTACTTCGAAATATTCTTTGGTATGGATAGTATACTGACAAATAGAATCTTCACGGGGCATTTGTTCAAGAGGAAACCCATATTGTGAAATAGTCCACTGGGTAAACGAGTCAATCAGGTTAATTAATGAAATTTCAGTTCCGGCAACAGTTGCAGCCAATTTACTTAACTCTCCCAAAGCATCCTGCATATCGGAATAGTCCAGGTCCAATTCGGCCAGACTAATCACCCTTTTCATTTCATGGTCAGCAACCAGATTCTGTTTATGCATCAATAATTAAATTTTCCTTAGAATCAATTGGCAATTTAGGGTTATGTTGATAAACAAAGCACCCGGACTTATAAATATCCATCTAACAAAAAAAAACTGATTGAATTTATTAATCAATTTTAATGTAACTGATTGATTATCAATCATTAATTAAAAATGCCCACCAAAGCGGGCATTTTTAATTCCGAGGTCCCGAGCGGATTCGAACCGCTGTGGAAGCTTTTGCAGAGCTCTGCCTAGCCACTCGGCCACAGGACCCTTTTTATCTAAAATATCTGCCACCCGCTTGATTACCCGCCAAATGCAGGATAAGGGGAACTGATTTCCGGGGCGAAAATAAAGCAATCAAAGGAAATTTAAAATTCTAAATATGAAAAGCCGAAATTTGTTGTCAAAGATTCAATTATGACCCGAATAGCTGAAAGTGAGCTCATTATCAATAACCGCGGAGCTGTGTATCATTTGAACCTAAGACCGGAAGAATTGGCGCATACCATTATTACCGTAGGTGATCCTGATCGTGTGGGGCAGGTAAGTAAACATTTTGACAGGATAGAACACCAATTTCAGCATCGTGAATTCATTACACACACCGGTTATGTTGGTAATAAAAGATTATCCGTAATATCAACAGGTATTGGTACGGATAATATTGATATTGTATTGAACGAATTAGATGCTTTGGTTAATATTGATTTTACGACCCGGCAGATTAAGCCCGAACTTACTCATTTAACCATTGTACGAGTAGGTACTTCAGGTTCTTTACAGGCAGATATACCTGTAGATAGTTATGTGGCAAGCACCCATGGTTTGGGGATTGATAACCTGCTCAATTTTTATCGGCAAAATAACAATACAGAAGAGCAAGAATTGCTCCATTCATTTAGTTTACATACCCGTTTGGGAAACCAAATGGCTTCCCCCTATATTGCTTCAGCTGCCCCTGCCATTCAAAAACATTTTGTTGACGGATTCAACAGAGGAATCACGGTAACCTGTCCGGGGTTTTATGGTCCACAGGGAAGGGTACTTCGTTTACCGCTGATCAACCCGGAATTGATTGATGACCTGACAGGTTTTCGTTTTGGGAATCATCGAATAAGCAATTTTGAGATGGAGACCTCTGCGATTTATGGGTTGGGAAAACTATTGGGGCATCACTGTTTGAGTTTGAATGCCATAGTGGCTAACCGGATCAAACAGGAATTCAGTAAAGATGGAAATGCGGCAGTAGCAGGATTGATCGTAAAAACCCTGGAAATACTTTCGGGTATCAGTTAATTGTATTGAACAAAGCATTATGAATATAGCATTTTCAAAATACCAGGGCACAGGCAATGATTTTATCATTATGGATAATAGGAATGGCCTGATTAGTCTGACAACTGAACAGATAAACCATTTATGCGACAGAAGATTTGGTATTGGTGCAGATGGATTAATGCTGCTAAACACCCACCCAGACTATGATTTTGAGATGAAATATTATAATGCAGATGGAAAAGAAAGCAGTATGTGTGGTAATGGTGGCAGATGCCTTACCCGTTTTGCAGGAGATATGGGTATACACAAAGAAACCTATCATTTTTTAGCCATAGACGGTCCACACAAGGCAGTGATCGGAAATCATGGCTGGATACACCTAAAAATGAATGATGTAAACGCAATAGAAGAAAGTCATGGGGATTTTATCCTGAACACCGGATCCCCTCATTATGTACAAGGGGTAAATGATGTAATGAGTATGGATGTTTACCACGCCGGCAAAGCGATTCGTTACAGTAAAGAGTTTGAAGAGCAGGGTATCAATGTAAACTTTGTAGAAAATGAACACAATAGAATTATAGTACGAACCTACGAACGGGGCGTTGAAGATGAAACTTTTAGCTGTGGAACTGGTGTTACTGCTTCCGCTCTCATATTTGCGCATAATGAGAAAGGATTTAACCGGGTAGAAGTACAAACAAAAGGCGGTAATCTGGCAGTTGAATTTGACAAAACCGGCGACCAAAGTTTTGAAAATATTTGGTTATGCGGACCAGCAGTATTTGTATATAGCGGACAAATTTCAATATAAAACTATTACCTGCCATCAATTAATTGTAAAGAATGATTCAATACTTCAAAAATATACATGGTCAGACGGTAGAAATTGATAAGCCGGATATGGGTGTATGGGTAAACCTGGTTCCTCCCTTTAAAGATGAGGAATTCATTGAACTTGGGCAAGACCTGGGCATTCCTGTTGCTTTTCTCCGCGATTCCCTGGATATTGATGAACGCCCAAGGTATGAAACAGAGGATAATGTAAAATTTGTGGTCATCAAAACGCCTACAGAAAACAATTCTTTTAATGATAGTGATGCATTTTATATTACCATCCCCATCTGTATTATATTGACACATACACAGATTGTTACTGTGAACTCATTCGATAATGGTGCCATCAAAAAATTCCTCAACACTTTTCAGAAAAGGCATCCGGATAAAAAAAATATGATGATTCTCAAAGTTTTTGAGAAAGTAGTGCAGAATTTTATGGAGTTTTTAAAAGAAATCAATCACAAGCGGAACCAGTTTGAGAATAGTTTATACGAAAAAAACAATAATGAAGACTTGTTGAACCTGATGCGGATACAAAAAAGCCTGGTATATTTTGTGACCGCATTGAGAAGCAATGAAATGCTGATGATGAAGTTGGAAAGAACCAATTTTCTGGGATTGAATGAAGAAGAAAGAGAATACCTGAGCGATCTGATTGTAGATACCAGTCAGGCTTTGGAAATGGCAAATATTTATACCAATATATTAACCAGCACACTGGATGCGTTTGCGAGTATTATCAGTAATAACATGAATACTGTACTGAGAAGACTAACTTCGATCATTATCATTATTTCCCTACCGGCACTGGTGGCTGCCATTTATGGTATGAATGTAGAGCTCCCTTTTATGCATTCGCCGCATACGTTTTATATTCCTATACTTTGTGCCCTTGTGGTTTCGATATTTCTAAGCTGGTATTTCATGAAGAAAAAAAGAATTTGATATGGCACTTTTCAACGTTAGGGTATATGGAGTTTTGCTGGATGCCAAGAAAAGGCTTTTAGTAAGTGATGAGTTTATTCGAGGGAATTACTACACCAAATTACCCGGAGGCGGGTTGGAAATTGGAGAAGGAACCAGGGATTGTTTGAAACGAGAATTTATGGAAGAAACCGGTCTCGAAGTGCAGGTAGGTGACCACCTGTATACAACCGATTTTTTTCAGATTTCGGCATTCAATAATAAAGACCAGATTATTTCTATCTACTATTTTGTAACCACCCCCGAACCTATTTTACTCCCCGTAAAAAACAAACCTTTCGATTTTTCTCCTAATCAAATTGCCGACCCAAATGGAGAATCTGAAGTATTCCGCTGGATCGAATGGTCTGAGATCAGCGCCAATCAAATGTCATTGCCCATCGATAAAGTCGTCATGAACCTGATCAAACAGCAGGCAGGGTTTGGTGGGATGCGGAATCATGGGTCTTTATAATTTGAAAATTAGGCAATTTGAAAATTTGAAAATGGATGTAGTAATTTGAAAACAATTTGATTTATGCCAATTACTGATGGTGAAAATGGCTAAATTATATTTTTGAAAGGGTTCCAAAACGCAGAGCCCTCATTTTCAAATTTTCAAATTAGCACATTTTCAAATTGCATTATTCATTCCCCTTCCCCATTGCCGACAGTTTCATTTGATGGGCGGTTTCGTGGCCTACGTATTTTTCGATTCTTTTTTCGATGAAGTAGATCAAAGGAGTTAGAACGATGGCCATGGTTGATTTGTAACAATAGTTGACGATACAAATGGCGAGAACCAGTTGCCAACTCCAGCCATTCCCTATTTTGAAGGCAATAAACAATACAACAAAGCTATCTACCAATTGAGAAACCAGGGTAGAACCGGTAGCTCTTAGCCAAACCCATTTATCGCCGGTAATTTTTTTGATACGGTGAAAGACAGTTACATCTACTATCTGGCTGATCAGGAAGGCGGTAAGGCTACCCAAAATAATCCACATCCCTTGTCCAAATATCCCTTCAAATGCATCCTGCATATTGGGGATACCGGAACTTTGTTTGGAGCCGATCCAGAAATCAGCGGGAGCAATTTTCATGGCAACATAAAACATAAGAAAGGCGTAAGAGATCAGGGCAATGGCTATATAGCTGATTCTTCTAACCGCTTTCGGTCCATAATATTCGTTCACAACATCCGTAATGATAAATTCAAGTGGCCATAATAATACCCCGCAGGTAAGGTTGAAAGACAAACCCGACTGGCCGAATATGGTGAAATTGGCGGGATGAATGCCAATGAATTTTTCCAGGGAAAATATTTTACCCCCGATACATTCTGCAATCAGGGCATTTGCCACAAAAAAGGCTGTAATGGAAATAAACAGTTTGGTGGGTTTGTCTTTTAATATTTGATGAATCATGCAGGTTGTATAAAATAAATAAATATTTGTACCAAGAGAATCAGGAAATTTGTGATCGCGAGCCATGCTGCCAAACCACTTGCTTTTTTTTGAATTAACAAAATACTCAACCAGATGTTCGCGAAAAGGTTAACCACAGGGGCCAATAACCAGCCCATGATAATTAACAAACTTTTTATATCCTGGTTACCCATATTAAGATAGCCTCTCTGCATCAGTAAACAAACCAAAAACAGTAGATTACAGAGGAATGCCAGCCTGTACAAAAATAAAAGCCCCTTCATAAAAAATTTCGTTCAAAATACCATTAATTTGCTGCACTTAACAAATATCTGATGAAAAAAGCTGACTGGAAAAAAGGGTTGCCACACTTGATAGCTGTGGTTGTTTTCGTGATTGTGGCTGTACTGTACTGCAAGCCCACCCTGGAAGGCAAGGTTTTGCAGCAACAGGATGTTACTTTGTGGAAAAGTCTTGCCCAAAATTCTTTCAATTACCAGAAGAAACATGGAGAATTCCCGCTCTGGTCAAATGGCATTTTCAGCGGAATGCCTGCTTTCCAGATTACGAGCGTAGGAAACAACCCCATCTCTATTGTATATCTTAATAATGTATTTACACTAAATTTTCCAAAACCTGTTAGTTTCTTTTTCCTTGCCTGCCTCTGTTTTTATTTTCTTAGTCAGGTGCTGCGGGTTAACCCATTTATAGGCATTTTTGGCGCCCTATCCTACGCATATGCAACCTATAACCCTATTATAATAGTTGCTGGCCATGATACCAAAATGCAGGCAATTGCCTACCTGCCAGCGTTTATTGCCTCATTGCTTGTTATCTACAATAAAAAATATTTATGGGGGGCTGCATTAACAGCCATATTTACGACGCTACTTATTTCTGCCAATCATTTACAGATAACATACTATTCCTTACTGATTTCCATTATTATGAGCATTGGTTTTGGCATACAATGGATCAAAGGAAAAGAATATAAGCGACTGTTTTTAAGTGCCGGAATTGCAGTTAGTGCCGGCTTATTGGGCGTATTGGTAAATGCAGTCATCCTTTTTACAACATACGATTATTCGAAACAAACGATTCGGGGTGGCAGCCAATTGAAAGAAGGAAAGGGACAATCAAGCGAAACCGGACTAAAAAAGGATTATGCTTTAAGTTATAGCATTTATAAAACCGAGCCTTTAACGATGATGTTTCCTAGAATGTACGGTGG
>CAIWKU010000314.1 GCA_903913355.1 uncultured Bacteroidota bacterium
AATTCAAATAGAATTGTTAAATCGTCCTTTTTATTCATTTCCTGTCTGCCATAATAAAGAAAAAGGGGAACATTTTACGTAGTTTTTGCATCTAGCCTAAAAGCTATTTTCCGGGAACCCGCTATTTAAACTATTCTTTTATATCCATGCATGAGGCATTGACAAATTTATTAGCAAAAGAGCAAGTGTATAAAGAAAGTATGCATTTGATGGGCAACCATTTTGAAATCAGCGTGGTATCATCAGATGAATTATGGGCACATGAAATGATCCGGAAAGCGGTAACTGAGATTCAGAGGATAGAGACTTTATTAACCACATTCAGGGAAGACAGTGAAACGAACCGAATTAACCAGGCTGCTGGTCTGCATCCTGTACCCGTAAGTGAAGAGACTTTTCGCTTGATTCAAAGATCGATCCGGATATCAGAAATAACGCAGGGTGCATTTGATATCAGCTATGGTTCGGTTGATAAAACACTTTGGAATTTCGATACCAAAATGAAGCAACTACCCGATGCGGAAACAGCCCGTAAAATGGTGCGATTGATCAACTACCGAAACATTGTTTTGGATGAAACTGATTTCAGTATTTTTCTGAAAGAGAAAGGTATGCGGATCGGATTTGGTGGCATCGGAAAAGGTTATGCGGCAGAAATGGCAAAGCAAGTTCTAAAACAGGCAGGCGTAAAAAGTGGTATTGTTAATGCTTCTGGTGATTTAACTACCTGGGGAATGCAGCCGGATGGGTCGCCCTGGACAATCGGGATTGTAAATCCTAATTTTTCCGGGAAGATTTTCTCGTATATGAATGTAACAGATATGGCGGTAGCTACATCCGGCAACTATGAGAAATATATTCTGATCAATGGGGTTAAGTATTCACATACGATTAACCCCAGAACGGGGCTTCCGATCAGGGGAATTAAAAGTGTTACAATTATTACGCCTAACGCAGAAATTGCAGATGCAATGGCCACACCGGTAACAATTATGGGAATAGAAGCCGGCTTAGGTATGGTTAACCAGATTAAAAATATGGAAGCCATCCTGATAGATGATCATGACAGAATTTTTACCACTAAAAATTTACATTTTACATAAACAACATGAAAAGAAAGCTTATCCTCCCCACGGCAACCATTTTACTTGGTATGGTTCTTTCACTTAGCGCCTGCGTTAGCGTTAAAGAATATCAAAAGAGTAAGATCAATGATTATGACATGTCACTTTCCAGCCGAAAAAGCCAGAAAACCGAATTGAATTTCCAAAATTACCGGGAAGCTTCTTCCGGGGCCAATGGCGGAAAAACGGGTGGCGGTTGTGGTTGTAATTAATTTTCTTCATTCTTTATTCAATTTCGATGCGTAAACTAAGTTTAACCGTTATCGGTTTATATATCATGTTTCTCAGTGCATTTTCTCAAAGCAGCAAGGGTTTTGATACAACTTCCTATACCCCAAAGCCATTAACGCTTGATGAAACGAATTTTGTTACCAGCTATTATACTCAGGAAGGAAAACATTCCGCCATTCAGGGCGGGATAGGTAATGAACATGTGGTGGACCTTTCCAATGGCCTGGAATTAAAATTTGTAGGATGGGATATGAGTCATAATAAGCATACCCTTGGTGTAGAATTGGGTTTAGATCATCATACTTCTGCTTCTTCTGCTTATGTTTCAAAATCTGGTGCTTCAAAAACCGGAGGAACAAGGGTATACCCTTCTCTTAACTGGACTATTGAAAATGACAAAGGGAATAGCTTTGGTATTGGTACCTATTATTCTACGGAATATAATTATTCATCTTTTGGAGTAGATGTACATGCGACCAAAAAAATCAGTTCGAATACAGAGATCAATGGGAAATTCACAGCATTTTTTGACGAAGTAAAATTGATTTATCCATCTGAACTTATCCCTCAGACTGCGGTGGTTTCCGGAGGCACGACTACTTATACAAGCGCCAGTGGCAGAACCATCACTTCAGGTGGAGGATCTTCATCGGGTTCACCAAGCATTCCTTCTTCAGGCAGAAATAGTTATTCTTTATCCGCCTCCCTGGCACAAGTGATCAATCAACGTTTACAGGCAAGTGTTACCGTAGATCTGGCTAACCAAAATGGCTATCTTGGCTTACCCTTTCACCGTGTGTATTTTGCTGATGGTACAGACCATGTTGAAAATTTACCTTACATGAGAAATAAACTTCCTATTGGTCTCAGGTTGAATTATTTCATGGG
>CAIWKU010000315.1 GCA_903913355.1 uncultured Bacteroidota bacterium
ATTACGCAGGTATTCGATTTGTCCTCGCAAAACTCTTTGCATAGGCTGATTGGTTCTCAGAATGATAACCTGGTTGCCGAGTAACTGAAATTGCGCGAATTTGGGAGAAATATATTCCGGACGGGATAATGTAAAATACTCATCAAAATTTTTGCCCGTACAACCCGGATAAATTTTTTCAAGTGAATGGCCATAGGATTCTATGATCATATTTTTATTGACCAGAATATAGAAAGGAAAGAGTCTGTTAAACTGTTCCTTGTTAAATATGAATCCAGCTGTGTTCATTTTTACCAACTTACTTTAAATACTTCATGACTACTCCCTTCTTCCCTGCTTTCCAGCAATTCTATTACAGTGTTAACCTGGTACATTTTTCCAAGACCTTGTAATAATCCTTTTACAAACTGTTGCAAACCTTCTCTTTTGGAAAAATAATGAACATGAATACTATCCTCTTCTATATGACTGATTTTAAATTCAGGTGGTGTGAGTTTAGGATAAATCAACATTACCCGGTTGTGAAAGGCAGGAAGATTCATCAAGAATTCTTTAAGACTGGATCCTCCGGATTGCATCAGCCCGCCATATTTCTCCTTACCTGTTTTCAGTATCCACCATTCTCCAAAAGCAGTAAAAACTTCACCAAGAGGTAGATTCATTTCTTCTGATACCGCTTTTGCCAATTGGTAAGTAATCGCATCATCGTATGGCTGATTGCTGATAAAAAAATCCAGTTCCAGTCCGCCCCGTTTCTTGATTAATTCCCATTTCTCTTCTCCAAAATTAGAAAGAACAAGCTCTTCAATTGCTTTATTTACTATTCCGTACATGGTTTAGGTTTTTTATCGATACATTAATATCCTTTATCATAAAAAACCGTACCAAATCCGAATAGACTGCTATTGATTGATTATCAACAATATATATTTTTAAAAAATGTTTTCACTTTCCATTAAATGGAAAAAAATCCTAACCTGGGAATTACAAATACTCTTTTATCGAATTTCTCCTTTTTGAATCAGCTTATAAATCGTGCTTTTGCCAACATCCAGCATTTTAGCGGTTTGCATAACATCGTCCTGGTTCTTTTTCAGGTAGTAGGTAATGATATCATGTGTGTATTGCTTTAAGGTCTTTACCTCCGTAAGTAACAAGTCTTCCCTTCTGGCAGAATTGTATGAAATATCTTCTGCCTGAATATATCCTTGTTCACACATCACCGCAGCCAATTCAATCATTGCTTTTAGTTCGCGTACATTACCGGGATAGCTGTACTTCTTCAATTTTTCCTTTGCATCAGAAGTAAAACTGATGTTGGGTAACTTATTTTCTTTGGCAAATTCATCTGCAAAATGTTTTGCCAGAATCAGGATATCATTTTCTCTTTCACGTAATGGAGGCAATTCAATAGGTAAACCCATAATTCGATAATAAAGGTCTTCTCTGAAATTTCCATTAGTTACTTCCTCGGAAAGATTTTTATGTGTGGCAGTAATCAAACGAATATCCAGTTTAATCTTCTCATTGCCACCTACTCTTGTCAATTCCCGTTCCTGTAAAACCCTCAATAATTTTGATTGAAGAGACAGATCCAATTCGGCGATCTCATCAAGAAAAACGGTGCCTCCATTGGCTTCTTCAAACCTGCCCGTTTTCCGAGATAAAGCCCCGGTAAAAGAACCCTTTTCATGCCCGAATAATTCTGTTTCAATAAGTTCTTTGGGAATTGCCGCCATATTTACAGCCACGAAATGATTTTTCCTTCTATCGCTGTTATAGTGAATTGCTTTGGCAACCACTTCTTTCCCGGTTCCCGTTTCACCTGTAATAGAAATATTGATATTGGTCTTAATGGCTTTTTCCATCAAAACAAATACTTTTTTTAAAGCGGTACTTTGCCCGATAATCGTTTTTTCAAACGTGAAACGCTGACCCAATTCTTCACGCAAAGAAGCCACTTCTTTTTTTAGGTTTTGGTTTTCTTTAATCCGGATCAAAGAGTTCCATAACAGATCTTTCGTGGTTTCATCTTTTACCAGATAATCACTTACACCCATTTTTAAAAGGTCAACCGCCATGGCAATATTTTCCTGGGCGCTGACCACAATTACCGGAACATAGGGATCTATTTCCCTGATTTTTCTGTAAAGTTTATCGCCTGAAATATCCGTTAAAGTAAAATCGATGGTAATCAGATCGGGCTTCAAATACATTTTATCCAGACATTCCCGGCCGGTTAAAAATCGGGTGACTTTATGATCCGGGTTTAGATTGAGATGGTATTCCAAAATCTCCCCATACCAGGGATCATCTTCAACTATAAAAATGGAGTAATTACCCATTCAGGTACTCTTTCTTACAAGTTACAGCTAATTTTAGTTTTATCTGTAAAATTCTACAGTGCAAAAAAAGTCTGTTATGTATAAAAAATACATATTTTAGATAATTTCCATTTTTTGGAAATTATAATTAATTGATTTTCAGCTATTTCTTTCCCTAAAATCGCTTTTAATAAACTTTAGAATAAGATACTGGTTGCAAACTAAGGGCACTAATGACCCTGGAAAGCTTTTTACTATTCAGGTTCTCTTTGGGCAGATAATCAAATGAACCCAGCTTCATGGCTGAGACTGCAATACCCAGATCGGGCTGGCCGGTACAAAAGACAACACTAATTCCGGGGTAATAATCCTTAATACGCTGTAATACTTCCAGTCCGTTTTTGTCTTCCATCTGGTAATCCAGGAATACAATCGCCGGATTTAAATGAAGATGATTAATACAATCCGTTCCATTACTATAAGTGATAATATTCTCAAAGCCCAGTTCTTTGAGCATCTGCGTTTGAAGGGATACCCAATACGGGTTATCATCTACGATAAATATTCGTTTCTGTCTGATGGTTTTCATGAGTTCAAGGTTTGCCATCATTTTACCATATCCATGCCAACTGAAAAATTTGTTGATTATCAATGCGATAGATTGTGATTATCTTCGCACATTTCTATTTCTGAGAACTCATTTCCCAAAAATGGAAATTCTGCAGGATTTCCGCTTGATAAAAGGCATTAATAAAGCAGTCACACTTTTAGTGAGGTAACCCTATTCATTCCTGTTATGCTTAGCCCAGAAATACCATATCCTCCTCCGTTAAATGAATATGCACTGATTTCCTGTTTTCTTCAAAATGTGTGAGAGAAGAAGTACCAGGAATGGGTAAAATCCAGGGAGATTTATGCAATAACCAGGCAATATTGATTTGTGCCGGACTGGTTTTGTATTTCTTAGCAATCTGACCAATCCGATCATCGTTTTTGGGAATGGAGTTTACCAATGAAAAATATGGGATCAGCGGGATATTATTTTTTTCGCAGATCTCTAATACCTCTTCGCCACCCCGGTTTGTGCCATGCGGACTAACCAGTGTTGTACGTTGACCATGACCATACATATTTTCAACAGTGGCAACTTTACCCATACGCAAAGCCATTTCTAATTCCCCGCTACTTACATTACTCACCCCTATATGCAAAATTTTTCCTTGTTTTTGCATCTCAAACATAGCGCCCATAGATTCCTCAAAGGGAATGTTGCTGGTAGGCATAACCCTAAAATGTACAAGGCGTATCTGCTCCTGTCTTAGGGTTCTGAGATTATTATCTATACTGGTAAGTAAATTTTCCGGTGTATTAAAAGGAATCCAGCTTTTATCAGGCTTTCTGGTAGCACCTACTTTGGTACAGATTAACAGGTTTTCAGGGTATGGGTAGAGGGCTTCATAAATGAGTCGATTGGTAACATCTTCACCATAGTAATCTGCCGTATCAATAAATTGAATTCCGCTACTGATAGCTGCTTTCAGAATTTGTAAGGCTTCTTCACGCTTTGGAGGCTCACCATAAATACCCGGACCGGTAAGGCGCATGGTACCATAGCCCAGTCGATACACTTGTAATGGATGGGCAGTATTTCCTGCAATGGTGATCGTGTCTTGTATTGTCATATATAAAAAACATTCTTTCCCAGAAAAGGTTCCGTTAGTCGGAAAATAAAATTACTTATTGATGCAACAACTTTTTAACCAGATACTAAGGAAATAAACAGTCAAAAAAGGCCAGGCTTTTGTAATTTCAGGACTAAATATAATGTATGTCAAATCGTTTCGTAGGAGAAAAAGTACTTGTTTTTACCATTGCATTTTTGCTGACTGCTGTTGCTTCTATACAAGCACAGGATACTAACATAAGCCGTACACCGCTTGAACAGAGAGAGTTGTTTGGCTATTGCGAAAAACCAGAACTGATTAAACAACTAAAATTTTCACCTGAAATGGCCGACAGGGTAGGTGAAATTGATTACTGGCTACAACTCCAATTGCTAAAATTTGCCGATAATACCAATGATACTTTTGCAACCCCAAAAGAAGTCCAGGATGAAGTAATTAAAAAATACAAAGCCATGCATTTATCTAACGACCAGATAAAAGCATTACTTGATTTTAAAAAAGAAAGGCAGGCCAATCCGCCTCCCTGTGCAGTAATTACCCTTAGTTATAATGCAATATTTGATACCATCCCCACAGCAAGGGCTTTGGTATTATACAAAACACCCTTCAGAAAATCATTAATTGAGAAAGCTGCTGTTAATGGACGACAGGCCGACCAACTATTTGAAATAGAAGTCTGGAAGCAAAAAGAAGCCGCTGCAATTGCCAAAATACCCCCTGCAGATTTCAACAGAATACGTAAAACTGTTGCTATGTATGCCGAGAGAGAAAGAAGAATCAGAACCATTGGCCTTTCAGAAGAGCAGGTAAATGCTGCCATTCAATTTTTTAATGAACATTCACTAGGGGCCAAATAATAGCGAACTATTGAGTAGACTATGCTTTTACCCAGATGAATAATAGGCATGCAAAATAACTGACTATACTTAAACCGGGTAGCCCGACCAGCATTTATATTTTGTCGAAATTTTCTCACAATCCGGAAACAAAGGGTTTTAGGTATTTTAGTTGGGAGTGTACAAATGAAGGTTGAACGTTAAATATCATTAAAATTCAAAAATATTCGTTCTGAAAGGGTTTGAGATTGTCTAACTTTATACAGAACGGATTTTACAAATTCTATTCAATTTCTATATTCCATCATTTTTGTCTGTATGAAAAAAACGGTACCTGCTATATTATTGCTGGTAAGCCTTTTTTGGAACATGGGCTGTTCTAAGAATCATTATGATACACCATTGCAGGGGAAACCCGCTTTTATTAAGGATACAAGTGCTTTATTATTTAAATTGATTCCACTGGCTGCCAATCATATTAAAATCCAGTTCTTATATCCCCATGCAAGAACCTTGCAAAAACTGATATTCAAGAAAGATACAACGGTTTTAGGTTCTTATTCCATTGGCACCGGTGGCAATAATTCATATACGGCAGAGATTAATTTTCCATTTGATAGTACCAAACAATATACCATACAGGTTCAGACCAATGCAGTATCTGACACTATTTACCAATATACACTTCCTACCTATTCACCGGTATTCCGCAGTGCCTACCATTACCAAAAGATACTTTCCCTTAACCAAAGTATGGGAGTAAATGGGATGGATATTAGTCCTTCAAGAAATTATCTGTTTATCACAGATGATAGTTCCAATATATTAATCACTAAAAGAGTTTCCTTACAGACCTATGCAGTAGATACCGTTAGTACCCGTTTATATACTTTTCCCGTAAGGGCTGTTTCGGATTCTGAATTATTGGTACAATATGGCACTTATCAAAACCGCTTGCTGGGCTATGACAGCATGGCCCTGATGCGTTATAATATACGTACTACACAAAGCCAGTTTATTGACTGGACATCCAATAATTATGGGCGTATTTCCCGGATAAAGAATAACCGTGTGCTGATTACCGCCCCCAATCCTATCTCAAATGGAGGATTTACTTCTCTGAATAACCTTAGTGACGGATCTAAAGTAACCTATACTGCTAACCAGATATACTTTCCGCAGATACGGGAAGCCAATTTTGAGGCGATTTATAATAATAATTTTCTGGTAAATCCAATATCCGGCTCATTTGTTGCCTTATTACCCAATACTGCCACTGAGGGAATAGAGTTTTTTGACAGTACTAGCCAATATACCGTCACTTCCCATTACCTGGTTGATAATGTAAGTTCCGCTTCCTACATATACACAGGTTATATAGCCGTTTACAGTAATCTTAACAAAGTATACCAAAGCGAATCCCTTACTGGAAGGGTATTTTATATACCCAGGGCGCAGCAAATAAAAAATAATACCCTACTATTTTACCAGTATTTTGACTATGATACGGCTTATCATACCGATGGATATTATAGCCTCAACCTGGCTACCAAGAATGTAACCTTATTGCAATCTGATAATAGTTCCCCTTATTATACCATAGATTTCCTGTTTGACGATACCCATATTTACTCAGTAAGATATGACGGTGTATATGTATTGGTAAAGCAATAGCCCATTTACAGGGTCGTGGATATTTTTGGGTATAAATTCTGCATTACAGAACCCAACTTGTTCGTATATTGTAGCATCAACTAACTAACCATTTAAAATTTTCTACTATGGCAAAAGCAAAAAAAGCTGCCCCAAAAAAAGCAGCTAAAAAAGCAGCTCCTAAAAAGGCAGTAAAAAAAGCAGCTCCTAAAAAAGCAGCTAAAAAAGCAGCGCCCAAAAAAGCAGTAAAAAAAGCAGCTCCTAAAAAAGCAAAAAGAAAACCCAATGCGGCATTTATGGCCCCACTTACTATCAGCAGTTCACTCGCAGCAGTAATTGGAAGCAAACCATTACCTCGTACAGAAGTGATCAAAAAAATCTGGGATTATATCAAGAAAAATAATCTACAGGATAAGAAAGATCGCAGATCCATCAATGCAGATGCAAAGCTGAAAGAAGTTTTTGGAAAAGCACAGGTTACTATGTTTGAACTGGCAAAAATTCTCAGCAAACACCTGAAATAGTTTTGGCGAGGGTTAATCATTGATTATCAGAAAAGAGTTTATTTATTTTCATAATTCTTGATTAACCCTTTTTATTTCATTTCTTCTATATCTCCACTTTACAGTTGTTTGAGAAAGATGAACGCAATCTTAATCTATTAACAACCAGGTCTCGG
>CAIWKU010000316.1 GCA_903913355.1 uncultured Bacteroidota bacterium
ATATTATCAAGTCTTTGTGGAAACTCTGTGCTTATTTAACTTTTCATTGACTATCTAATCTCGATTTTTTGTCAGCAATGAGAGTTGCTGCTAATTTTTAAAGTCTTTGGATATGCAGATAACAAAAATGCCACCTTACATTAGTGGCATTTTTTTACTTAATAACGAATGTTTATCTAGTACTCATTTTTGCTTATCCAATATTTTTTGCAATAATTCTGTTTTTTCTTTTTCACCAATGCTTCATATAATTCAACAACCTTATCGAGTGGATTAAAGTTGCAATGATAATTCATGCCAACAGGCGAAGCAACTGCCTGGTCTTTAAAATCGGTAAATGTATTTGTAACAATGTTGACTACCTGCTCTTCATCAAAATTCTTAATTGCATCAACCGGAACTTTCAAAGCAACCGATATCTGTTCCAGCAAATCATTGTCAATTGCTTCCTTTTGTTCCAAAAGAGATATTTTCTGTTGGTTCCAGTCATCCCCTAATGAATGTGCCAGGGCATCTTGTTTAATACCCAGCATTTCGCGGAAACGTTTAATATTTCTACCCTGATTTATTGTCTTTTCCATAGTAGTGGGTTACGGTTTATACAAATATATTAAAAAGAGTACACAAGTATTGTTGGCTGGGCAGTCCGGTAAAAAACCAGCCATTTGCGGTAAGGTACAAAACACTCGTGTAGGATACAAAGATTATGCTCTGGAAATTAGCTCTAAACCATAAAAATGATCATTGACTTAAAAATCCGAATATCTCATATCCCCCTATTGATTTACTGGAATCCTGGACCCAATTATCTGATTCAAGTATTTCTATCTGCTTAAGCTAATAATTATGTCAGCCATAAAAAATACTCAGAAAGTAGCCGGTTATTATGAGATCATTCATAATTTTTTTGATACCTATACGCTTTCTACAGTGAGAGGATACCTGTTAACGGCAATTATAGCGGCAGAAAGCAACCAAGTCTGGCAGACATCTGCCCCAGGTGATCTACTTTTTTTGATTGAGCGTTTACATGCCCTTATTCCGGCTGTATTTGGCATTGTTCCAACAAAATGTCAGCGACATAAAGCAATGCTAGCCCCAAACCAGCCACCCTCCCCGGCATCTTATGTTCTGTATTCATTCGATTTAGATGATCGTGCCGCCTGGGATAATTTTCCCCGCAGTCTTAGCTATAAGGAGTTCAACAATCCCTACCGGGCTTTGCAAAAATTTACCAATTGGTCTACCCGTAAAGAATGGCACCAAACACTTAGTATCGTGCTTAGCTATGCTTTGGGGAAGGCATCCTGGACTGATACCGGGTTGGAAATACAAACCCTACAGATATACGAACTACTGGTAAAGATGGTGGAAGCCTGCCATCTGATTGATCTGCGGAGTTATGCGCCAACTCTTGAAAATCAGTTCCCAAACAAAAAGCAGGCATTATGAATAATACAGATCATTTTCAGCCACTTATCCGGCTATTAAGAGAAGTAACCCCTGCCCAATATATATTCCTTTTAGGAACTACTGAGGTTACAAGAACAGCAAAAAGCATCTTTAATAAAGAGACCCCAGTTTGTGAAGAAATCGAGCAATACTTTCTCCTTGTCCTGATCCCCCATAACTCGCAGGAAACGAATAACCAGACCCAGGAGCATATTGAATCCAAATGCCAACCATTTTTTCCGGTAACTGCCATGGTTTTAGATACTATCCAGTTTAGTGACTGGCTAAAAGAAGGGCATCCATTTGCCTGTCAGGTTCTGCACCCTGCAGAAA
>CAIWKU010000317.1 GCA_903913355.1 uncultured Bacteroidota bacterium
TGTCTACATTAATTTGGCCAATATTGGTTAATGCATAACTTTTATTAGCCACACATCCCTGCTGATTGGATAGCCCAAAAGTTGATACCGAGCTTGTTGAATACTTTACATTTTGTATAAAGGCATTCAAATAGTAGGGATAACTTCCATTCGTATCAGTTGATTTACTGCAAGCGGCTAAAGCAAAACAAAATAACAAACTACCTAATACATATTTTTTCATACACAGAAAGTTATTTTAATAATTTATATTACTTAATAGGTTTATCACTCGTTTTCATATCAAAAAACCTCACCTAAATTAACATAAAATCCACTGCTGCCATTTCCAAATCCATAATCCAGACAAAGATTAGTACCTGATTTTTTGTTTAGTTTTACTCTCAATCCTGCACCATACCCTGGTAATAAAGAATTGTAGGGTTTTTGATTTCCGGAAAAATTTTCAACATTAAAAAATACAACACCACCCAATAGCCCATTTTTAGAAATACCATACCTGTACTCGGTCTCGAAATAAGTCATTTGCTTTCCTCTAAACCTACTTTGTACATACCCTCTCCCGGTATTATATTGATCATCCCAACCGGTACTAGGCAATAATAAATAGTTCGGATCACCAGCTGGCGTTAGCCAGTTAAAACTCCATAAGGCCAGAGTATTTTTTGAACCCTTGGGGAAATTAATATACTCCCTTGCATCAATCAAAAGCGAAGCCCATTCAATATCGCTACCCAGCTCCTGAAAATTTTGTCTTAAAACTACATTAAGAAAATGACCTTTTTCGGGATTAATTTGATTTGTTCTCGAATCATATAATAGTTTAAATGCCGGGCCGCTGGCTGTTTCTGTTTTCCCGATTTCTTTTTGGATAAATACATTAATTTGCCTTGTTTGAGGATCAATTACTTTAATATTCCAGAAATGATCATAGTAAAATCCAACACCAGCGTACAAATCATTCGTTATCCTTTTTAGAATGGTTTCATGTAATTTGATCTGGTTAAAGTCAATGGTATGATTTTGATTCGGATCAGTTGCTCCCCCCAGTCCAAAAATATCTGAAGGATAGGAGATGTATCTGTTATCTGATATAAAGTTATAGCCGCCTCCTTTTGACCATATATCAGCATATAAGGGAAATATGATTTGATTGTACTGTGAGTAGGTTACACTTGTTGAAATAGTTGAAATCTTTGCATCCGGACCCTTATCAGTATAATACCCAATATTTGCGCTGATTAGGCCGGCAAAACCTGTTTGCAAAGTATAGCCTGCAGCAGGCAATACGGTTAAAAAATATTTTTGATTTTTGGACTTTGCAGATAGAGAATCATTTTTGGCATTGTTTTTTTTTCTGCTAAACACATCTTTCAAATCTTTTTCAGCAACAATGGAATCCTTTTTTTTCGAAATAATTTGTGACGAGTCTCTTTGTGAAAATGATTGAATACAAATAAAAAGAAACATAATCAATAAAGACCTTGCCAAAATATTCATACAGGAGCTTTTAAGCAAATTAGTTTTTTTTGTGATATAAGGCAGGAATAATTGCCAGATAAGCTAATTTATAACTATCTGATTATTATAGCCGCTATGTAATTTTATCATTAACTCTGCTTTTACGATTTAGATTAAGAATTCTAGATAAATAATTTAAGTGCGACACGCTAATATAAACCGGAATATTTACATTGTAGTATGCTAAAATAGATAGAATGACCCATAAAATATCCTTACAACGGATCGTCAATAAAATAGCCATCATGTTGTTTATTTGTTTGATATCCAGTTGCTTATGCAATTTCGGGTATTCTCAAACTACTACTATTATCTTAATCCGTCACGCTGAGAAAGATACAACTGCGCCTGGTTCCACTATGATGAAAGCAGACCCGCCCTTATCCATTGCTGGAATAAAACGAGCCGAAAGATTGCCGGATATATTAAAGGATTATCAGCCAGATAGTATCTATACGACTAATTATGTTAGAACCAAAGCAACTATAGAGCCTTTGGCTAAAAAATATAAGATTACCCCCATTCTGTATGATCCAAAAGAGCTGGGTTCACTTGCAGAAAAACTAATTCATTCCAATGGGAAAACAGTGGTGGTAGCAGGACATTCAAATACAACACCTATGCTCGTGAACCTAATCCTGAAAGAGAATAAATATGCCAATCTGGAAGATTCTGTATACAACCAGTTTTGGATAATTACCATCACTAATGGAAAGTTAGCTGATAAAATAGTCAGATACTAGCAATCGGAAGATGAATTATTCTGAAGTAATGGGTACCGCCTTGCTATAAGGCCCATATAGAAAATCAGATTCCGGTACATAATAACGTTTATCCGTTCTTCTTGAACGAAATACATATACATGCCTGAAGGCATTCAATCCCATATCCTGCAGATTGTCTACATAAAGTCCCTCATCAAATATGTAAAACCCCAATCCCCGGCTTCTTCTTACAAAAACACAGGGTTTGGTACTCACCACTTCTACTCCGTGTTCGATATTTACCGGGGTTTTACCATAATCCGGAAGTAACAAATAAACGCCCGGGTCAAATAAAAACACCATTACTTCTCCATTTTCGAGGGTGATGGTATTGAATTCGTTTGTTGTAAAGAAATACATGGATGGCTTATAATAGAACCAGAAACTACCCCCTTCTGCTTTCGTCCATTTAATATCATTAGCAGATATTTTGGTCATATCCGGGCGACCGGCACTCTTTTGCTTCACACTATCTTTGATTTGCCCAAAAGCGATTAACGGTAACACCAATAAAACCAATAGCATTTTCATACAATATGGGTTTTTGTTAGGCTAAAACTAGCGCCATTTCTGATTTTTTGCTACGAAAATCACCCATTTATGATGAATGGGCGAACAGGGGGTGATGAGGAATAATAAGTAATGGTCAATTATCATTTGCCCCCATTCCCCCTTACCTTTGCGGCCGTTATGAAGTTTGAGAAAGAAATCAACAGGCGTAAAACATTCGCTATTATATCCCACCCGGATGCCGGTAAAACTACTTTAACGGAGAAACTGCTCTTGTTTGGGGGTGCCATACAAGTGGCAGGCGCTGTAAAAAGTAATAAGATCAAAAAACATGCTACCAGCGATTTTATGGAAATTGAGCGGCAGAGAGGAATTTCTGTGGCTACTTCGGTCATGACTTTTGAGTATCAGGATACCCTGATTAATTTATTGGATACTCCCGGGCACAAGGATTTTGCTGAAGATACTTATCGGACCCTTACCGCTGTTGACAGTGTAATATTGGTCATTGACAGCGTAAATGGAGTTGAAGCACAAACCAGGCGTTTAATGGAAGTATGTCGTATGCGGGATACTCCGGTAATCGTATTTATCAACAAAATGGACCGGGATGGAAAAAATCGATTCGATTTGCTGGAAGAGATTGAAAATGAACTGAAAATATCATTACACCCCATGACCTGGCCCATCAATAGTGGTAAGGAATTTAAAGGGGTATATAACCTGGATAATAAGAGCCTTCGTTTATTTACCGCCAGCACAAAAGCGGAAGAAGAGGATACCATCGCTATCAGCGATCTAAATGATTCTTTGCTGGATGCCAAAGTGGGAGAAAGAGATGCGGCGCAATTACGGGAAGATGTTGAACTGATTGATGGTGTTTATGGAGAATTAAATGCCAATGATTATTTGCATGGAAAGATTGCCCCGGTATTCTTTGGTAGTGCGGTGAACAATTTTGGGGTAAAGGAAATGCTGGATACATTTATTCGGATAGCCCCGGTGCCAAGAGACAGAGAAACTTCTACCCGAACGGTTGGAGTAGGGGAGGATAAATTCAGTGGATTTATTTTTAAGATCCATGCTAACCTCGACCCCAAACATCGGGATAGGATCGCTTTTATGCGGGTTTGCAGCGGAAGATTTGAGCGGAACAAATATTTTCATCATGTACGGCTGGATAAGGATATGCGCTTTAGTAATCCCTATAGTTTTATGGCACGTAGCAAGGACATTATTGAAGATGCCTATGCTGGTGATGTGGTTGGTTTATTTGATACGGGTAATTTTAAGATTGGGGATACACTTACAGAAGGAGAGGATTTTTATTTTATAGGTATCCCTACCTTCTCTCCCGAAATATTCAAAGAATTGGTGAACAAAGATCCTATGAAAACAAAACAGCTAGAAAAAGGGATCAGCCAGTTAACAGATGAAGGCGTAGCACAATTGTTTACCCAGTTTGGCGGCAATAAAAAAATTATCGGTTGTGTAGGGGAACTGCAATTTGAAGTAATACAATATCGCTTATTACAGGAGTACGGAGCGGCCTGTGAATTCAGGTCACTTCCTTTCTTTAAAGCCTGTTGGCTAACCAGCAAAGACGAGAAAAAACTGGAAGAGTTTCTTCGGTTCAAACAGCAGAATTCTGCGGAAGACAAGGATGGTCACCCGGTTTACCTTGCGCAGAGCGAATGGTTTTTAAATACAGAAATTACGAATAACCCGGATATTAATTTTCATTTCTCCAGCGAGATACATAAATAGTTGCAAAAACCGGATTACGATATCATCATTGTTGGAGCAGGTCCGATCGGTCTTGCCTGTGCTTTGGAAGCAAAAGCCAAAGGACTAAGCTATCTAATTATCGAGAAAGGAACCCTGGTGAATTCGCTGTACCATTATCCGGATAATATGACTTTCTTTTCCACTTCGGAAAGACTGGAAATAGGGGGCATTCCTTTTGTAAGCAATCTGGCTAAGCCAACCAGGAATGAGGCATTGGAATATTACCGAAGGGTAGCGGTATCGGCTTCTTTACAAATTCATCTATTTGAAGAAGTGAAGGAAATGAGTAAGAAAGATCATCTTTTTATCATTACTACACACAAACAGGTATATACCGCATCCAATATCATTATTGCATCTGGTTTTTATGGAATTCCTTTTCTACTCAATATACCCGGCGAAAACCTGCCTAAAGTAACGCACTATTACCAGGATCCCCATTTTTATGCATTTCAAAAAGTGGTGGTGATTGGTGCTAATAATTCTGCCGTAGATGCTGCATTGGAAACATGGCGAAAAGGTGCTGATGTAACTATGGTAATCAGAACTGGCGAAATTGGGGAGAGGGTAAAGTATTGGGTAAGACCTGATATCATAAACCGGATCAAAGAAGGTGCTATCAAAGCCTATTTTCATTCATCTGTAACTGAGATAAAAGAATATGAAGTACTGGTGCAAACACCCGAAGGTGTCATCACATTACCAAATGATCGGGTGATTGCCATGACGGGGTACCAACCTGATCTGGATTTTCTTCAAAAAGCAGGGGTTCAGTTATCGAATGATTCGATCAGAAAACCTGAGTATAATTCGGATACACATGAAACCAATATCAATGGATTATATCTGGCCGGAGTTATTTGCGGGGGAATGGATACGCATAGCCTGTTTATAGAAAATTCAAGAGAACATGCTTCTAAAATACTTTCGCATATTGCTTCAAATAAGAGCCTGATAAGATGATTTTGTTTGAAACAGAAAGATTATATGTTCGAAGATATCGGGCCGATGATGAAGAATCGTTTTTCAGGATCAATGGTGATGAGGAAGTAGTACGTTTTATCAGACCGGCAAAAAGCAAAGCAGAAAGTAAAGAGTTCTTAAACGAGAATATCAATCTATACAAGGAAGGATCAGTGGTAGGCCGGTTTGCCGTATGCGAAAAAAAATCAGATAAATTGATAGGTACTTTTTCATTTTTGTATTTATCAGGAGAAGCTGATTTTCATCTTGGGTATGCTTTGGTAACGGATGAATGGAGGAAAGGATACGCGACCGAATTGACCAAACACGGAATTGACTATTTTTTTAAGAAAACAGCCCATACAGTTGTGTATGCTATCACAGCCGAGGAAAACAGCGCTTCTCAAAATGTTTTAGTAAAATCCGGGTTTATTAAAAAAGAGAAAACAGAAAATTACGGGAAAGGAGTTGACCTGTTTTATAAGGAAAGAGAACAAAGAGATTAGGGAATATTAGCCTGTAAAAGAATAATCAACGCTTATTTGTATTTTTACGACTTACTATGAAATCAAAAACGCTAAAAAAAGATAAGGTCAACATCATCACCCTGGGGTGCAGTAAAAACCTGGTGGATAGTGAAGTGCTGAGTGGTCAGTTGGCAGCTAATGATATTCAGGTGGTGCATGAGAATACAAAACTCGATCATAATATCTCCGTCGTAAATACCTGTGGTTTTATTGATAAGGCAAAAGAAGAAAGTATTAACACCATTCTTGACCAACTTGAATTAAAACGCAGGGGAAAACTTGATAAAGTATATGTTACGGGTTGTTTGAGTGAAAGATATCGTGCTGATCTGGAATTGGAAATGCCCGAAGTAGATGCATGGTTTGGTACATTGGAACTACCATTGATACTAAAACAGTTTGATGCGGATTATAAGACCGAATTATTGGGGGAAAGATTATTGAGTACGCCCAAACACTATGCCTACCTTAAAATCAGTGAAGGATGTAATCGTACCTGTTCTTTTTGTGCCATCCCCTTGATGCGAGGTGCACATATCAGCAAACCAATAGAAGAATTGGTTGCAGAAGCAGAGGGCTTGGTTAGAAAAGGGGTGAAAGAAATCATGCTAATTGCACAGGAACTAACCTATTACGGACTGGATATCTATAAAAAAAGGGAATTACCAAAATTACTGCATGCATTGGCAGATGTAAAGGGGATTGAGTGGATTCGATTGCATTATGCCTATCCCAGTAAGTTTCCTTTAGAGATATTGGATGTAATGCGAGAAAGGGATAATATTTGTAATTACCTGGATATGCCTCTGCAGCATGCCAGTGATAATATGCTAAAAGCCATGCGCAGGAATATTACCCGCGCAGAAATGACGGAATTGATTCATTCGATCAGAGAAAAGGTACCCGGTATTTGCTTGCGAACAACCTTAATTGCTGGCTTCCCGGGTGAAACGGAGAAAGATGTGGAAGAACTGAAAGAATTTTTATTGGAGCACCGCTTTGACAGGGTAGGTATTTTTAATTATAGTCACGAAGAAAATACATCAGCTTATGATCTGGTAGATGATGTGCCTGCAGAAGAAAAAGCCCTTCGGGCCCAGGAAATTATGGAAGTACAGCAGGAGATCAGCTACGAAAAAAACCAGGAAAAGATTGGTAAAATTTTTAAAGTGCTCATCGACAAAAAAGAAGCAGGCCGGTACCTTGGCCGTACCGAATTTGACAGTGTAGAAGTAGACAATGAAGTGGTTATCCACTCCACCAAAAAACTACCCATCGGCGAATTCGTAAACGTACGCATCACCAAAGCCTACGATTACGATCTGGAAGGAGAAGTTGTAAATGAAAAAAAATAAGCAAAAACAATAAATCAAAGCATATTTTATTTTTCTTTAAAGCCAAAAGCCAAAAGCCAAAAGCCAA
>CAIWKU010000318.1 GCA_903913355.1 uncultured Bacteroidota bacterium
CCACAATGATCACGGCCTGCAAATCAGGTCGATACCAGTCCTTATAAAACCGGGTCAGTAGCCCATAATGCGCGGTATCTATATTTGCTTTGGTTCCAATAGGCATTCTTTTTGCATATTGCGAACCCTTCAGCAAAATAGGGAAGTACTTATCCCGTAACCTGGCTTCTGCATCACGTCCAAGCCTCCATTCTTCAACAATTACGCCTCTTTCTTTATCAATCTCTTCCGGCTCAAAACTTACTCCCTGCGACCAGTCTTCCAGAATCTGCAATGCCTGTTGATATACCTTCGGACTATCCGTAGGTACCTGTAATTCATAAATGGTTTCATCAAATGAAGTAGAGGCATTTAGGTCGGCACCAAAACTGACCCCACTTTTTTCGAGAAAATTAACCAGTTCCTGCTTTTTGAAATGTGCGGTTCCATTAAAAGCCATATGCTCAGTAAAATGCGCTAATCCAACTTGTTTATCGGTTTCCAGAATGGAACCCGCATTCACCACCAACCGCAACTCGGCTCTGTTTTTGGGTTCGGTATTTTTCCGGATATAATAGGTAAGTCCATTAGCTAGTTTTCCAATCCTTACCAATGGATCAACCGGAAGTTTTGTTTCATTTTTTTGAGCAACTAACCAATAAGGTACACAACAGAGAAGAATCAGAAAATTACGCAGCATGAGAAATGATTATTTTCTGATCTAAGGTAGGCTATTGACCTAAAACCCTTCAAAACAAGGATGCCCATTGTTGAAATAATTGTCATCAAACTTGCTTATAGCTGAAAACCAAGGCTCCTAATAAGTGCATCCGGCAATTTTGGCAATTTCTTTCTTTCAATTAAATAAGTAGAGAGCCCTGAAAGATCTCTGTATACATAATGCTTATTCAATGCACCCTCCAGGTAACCGGCACCGGAAGTATTTCCTGTCCCTACACGCATTCCGATCATTCTCCTTACCATTATCAGGTGTTTATGTCGCCAGTTGCTCATCAGGTGATCAATTTCTATGAGTGCATCCAATATCTGGTACGAGGTTTGAAAAACCGGAAAATCACGGTAAAGCATGATAAACAATGCAGCCCTCATGGCGGCAGGAGAAAAATAGCTTCTTAATTGATCCATTTGCTCCCTGCTCAATGTGTCGGATTGTTTTTCAAAGAATACATAATCAAAATCATCGATCTTGGATTTCTCTCTTTCTGTAAGTCCGTTTGTATAAATCTTTCTGTATTCAGTCCAAAAAGGGTGGTTGTCTATTTTATCAGTATGATCGGACCAGTAAGCGGTTTCAAAAAAAGGCATTCGCTCCAGCCAGTTATTCACAAGTTGCAATAAGGTTTTCTGGTTTTCCGTTTCTGTAATATGCTGATAATCGTTCAGGGTAAAACCTCCTTCGTTTGTTCTTTTGTAATACTCTTTATGATGTCGTGAATCTAATTGCAATCCCAGTCTGGCTTCAATTAATCGAAACTGCTTACTCTGAAAACCTGAGGAAGGGGTTAATAAATTTCGGAATTCAAGAAAGTCTAGCGGCGTCATAGTATCCAGTATATGTACCTGCTGAATCAATAACTGAAGTATATCGGTTACCCTGTGTAACCGGTGTCTGACAAGATTGAGATCTTCTGAATTATCGTTAATTTTTTCTTTGGAAAAAATGCTGATCGAATAATCCAGTTCAAACAATATTTGTTTAAACCATAATTCATAAGCCTGGTGTATGATGATGAATAGCATCTCATCATGTGCCGGCTCATTGCCGGGTTCAAAACTTGCAGGATATTGGGCACCCAGAATCTTATCTAATTGAAGGTATCCACCATAATACATGTGTTGATTTTTCATATAGCATCTGTTAGAACACAAAGAAAACATAAGTTTGGTAAATCAGCCCCTTTATTCAAGAATTTGGAAAATAGCAGAAAAAATACCTCGTTTGTAAGGAATTCGGCATGGGTTCGTCAAAAAACAAAAATTGGGGATAGATTCATTTCCGGGCTTTTATTTACCAGATATTGTCCATAATTTGTAACCGATAAAACCGATCCATGTCAGTAAAAATTGTTTTCAAACATAAATTGGCTACCCGATGGATGCACTGGGTTAATTTCCCGGTTCTTACCATCATGATTTGGAGTGGTATGTTAATCTATTGGGCCAATGATATCTATGAAGTAAAAATTGGCAATACTGTTTTGGTGAAATTCTTTCCTGAATGGTTTTATAAATCCTTGCATATCCCTTATCGCTTATCAGAAGGTATGGCCTTTCATTTTGTATTCATGTGGCTATTCATGATCAATGGATTACTATATGTTAGTTATACAATCATTTCAGGCGAATGGCGATATCTTTTACCAAATAAACGTGTATTCAAAGAATCCTGGCAGGTTATTTTGCATGACCTGCATATTAGAAAGCAGGCTCCCGATCAATTAAAATATAATGCAGCACAAAGACTGGCCTATACCATGATCATTTTTATGGGATTCGGATCCCTGCTTACCGGTTTCGCTATTTACAAACCTGTTCAGATACAATGGCTCACAAATATCTGTGGGGGATATGAAGCCGCCAGGCTGGAACATTTTCTGTTAACAGTTGGCTATGTATTGTTTTTTCTGATCCATATTATACAGGTAATACTGGCTGGCTGGAATAATTTTCGGGCAATGATCGCTGGTTTCGAAGTAATTAAAGGAGACTCACAATCGAAAAAAATATAGGTATGCAGGAAATACAGGTTGATAAAGAAGGCGCAAAAAAATACAAGCGGAAAAGTCTGATCGCTTTCCTGATATTTTTTATCATGATAGGAGCTGCCTGGGCAGGCTGGAAATGGTTGGTAACGCAACCCTTGGATAATGGAATTAAAGGAGGCATCCCGAAACCTCTCCGAAAAGTATTGGACATTAATGAGGAAGTGTACAGCGGTTTATATAGTACCAAACACCTGATCAAAGAATATCCCAAATCGGCTGCTGCCAAAAAAGCAAGGGTAAACGGAAATCTTGGCTTGGACGAAGAAACTTTTGATGCCAGCCAATGGAAATTGCAAATTGTCAAATCTTCAGGAGATACTTTGTTTCTTACCCTGGATGATATCAAAAAAATGAATAAGATTGATGTGGTCTTTAACTTCAAATGCATTGAAGGCTGGAGCCAGATTACCTGGTGGAGCGGAGTGCGTTTTTCTGATCTCATAAAAAAATACGGGTTGGAAAAAGAGTCTGCCATGAAATTTGTTGGCATGAAAACCCCCGATGAGGAATATTATGTAGGAATTGATATGCCCAGCATTCTTCAACCACAAACGATTCTTTGCTATGAATTAAATGGGAAACCGCTGCCCATGAACCAGGGGTACCCTTTACGATTGATTATCCCGGTAAAATATGGGGTTAAGCACCTCAAACGGATTGGTACCATTGACTTCTCTAATACACGGCCTCCGGATTATTGGGCTGAGAAAGGATATGATTATTATACGGGTTTATAAATCTCTATAACAGTAATTAGAAATCAGTGTCAAAAAATAAGCCTGATCAACTAATCAGATTTATCTTTGCCGCATGAACCGTACCCAACTGATTGAACAGCTTCAAAGCAAACAATCCTATTTATGTGTGGGATTAGACACTGATATCACTAAAATCCCTTTACATCTTCGTAACCATACAGATGGTATTTTCGAATTTAATAAAGCAATAATCGATGCTACGAAAGACTTTTGCATAAGCTATAAGCTCAACACCGCTTTTTATGAGTCGCAGGGACTGAAAGGTTGGGAGGCAATGGAAAGAACAGTCCATTACATTCCCAATACACATTTTAAAATAGCGGATGCCAAAAGAGGTGATATCGG
>CAIWKU010000319.1 GCA_903913355.1 uncultured Bacteroidota bacterium
ATCTAATGAAGGATTACCCAATGATCCCGACGGGATTTTTCTGCCGGCACCCAAGCCCCGTCTGCATGAATTGATGATTAAAAAATCAGCTACGGGAATAGGGATACCTGTGATTCCATCCAGGCTGTCCATTCTTACCAAACCCATTAATAAAGATAGGGGAGCCTGTTTCTTTTGTGCGCAGTGTGGTCGTAGTTGTAAAGTATACGGCGATTTCTCTTCTTCTTCCGTATTGGTTAAACCAGCTGTAGCAACGGGTAATATTGATCTGATCACCAATGCCATGGCAAGAGAAGTGATCACAAATGCAGATGGTTTGGCAACGGGCATATCTTATGTAGATAAGACAGATAATATGGAATACCAGGTAAGTGGCCGGGTAGTGATACTGGCTGCGAGCACCTGTGAAACGGCAAGGTTATTATTGAATTCAAAATCTACCCGTCATCCAAACGGATTGGCCAACGACAGCAATGTAGTAGGTAAATATCTGCACGATTCAACCGGAGCAGCTATCGGCGGTGTATTACCACAATTATTTGGCCGTAAGCGGTATAACGAAGATGGGGTAGGTGGCATGCACGTGTACACGCCCTGGTGGCTGGATAATAAAAAACTTGATTTCCCAAGAGGATACCATATTGAATATTGGGGTGGTATGGGCCAGCCTGCCTATGGTTTTGGATTTGGCATGGAGAACCAGAATGGGAAATACCAGGTGAACGGTAAAACGAAAGAAGCGGGTGGATATGGTGCTTCATTAAAAGAAGATGTTCGTTTCTTTTATGGTGCCGGTGTAGGAATGGCAGGAAGGGGAGAAGCGGTTGCCAATATCAATAACTATTGCGAGATAGATCCGAAAGTAGTAGATAAATATGGTATCCCTGTTTTACGTTTTCATACCAATCATTCCGAATATGAAATCAAGCAGGCCAAACATATGAAAGAAACTTTCAAAGAGATCTTGCATAATATGGGTGCGGTAATTACCTGGGGAGGAGATGATAATGAGAAAAATAATTATGGATTGAATAACCCGGGTAATATTATTCATGAAGCAGGTACGGTAAGAATGGGTAGTGATCGTAAAACATCTGCACTGAATAAATGGAGCCAGGCACATGATTGTAAAACCTTATTCTGTGTGGATGGAAGCCAGTTTGTTTCACAGGCTGATAAGAATATTACCTGGACCATATTGGCTCTTTCAATGAGAACTTCTGAGTATATTATTGACGAGATGATAAAGCAAAACCTCTGATTTTTTAAACCGATTAATGTAAGATCATGGACAGAAGAAAATCGATCAAAACCTTATTTATTGGAACGGTTGGCGCAGGCGTGTTTGTAGAGGCCTGTAAGAGCAGTGATAAAAAAGCAGTGGCTTCTTCAGCAGATGTTAGTATTGATATAGACAGAATGCAGGAAGAAAAAGATTACCTGAAGAAACTGAATGCAGGTGAAAAATTCTTTACTGAGCATGAAATGGCTACCATTACTGTATTGGGAGATATTATTATGCCTAAGGATGAAGTAAGTGGCAGCGCTTCTGAAGCAAAAGTTCCTGAGTTTATTGAATTTATTGCGAAAGATATGCCTGATGATCACCAGACACCTTTGCGTGGTGGCTTACGCTGGCTGGATCTGCAATGTTTGAAACAATTTGACAAAGCTTTTGTGAATTGCGATAGCAAGCAACAGATTGCTATGGTAGACCAGATTGCTTATCCCCATAAAGCAAAACCTGAGATGAAACAAGGCGTTGCATTTTTCAGTCATTTACGCGACCTGGTGACTACAGGTTTCTATACTTCAGAAATGGGAGTAAAGGATCTGGGGTATAAAGGAAATGTGCCCAATCAATGGAATGGCGTACCTGATGATGTATTGAAACAATATGGCTATGCCTATTCAGAAAGAGAATTGAAAGAATGTGTAAGTTTTGATAAAGCCTGATAAACCGTGCCTTTGTG
>CAIWKU010000320.1 GCA_903913355.1 uncultured Bacteroidota bacterium
CCCTATTTCTTCAATTGCCGCGAGCATTCTGTTCATGGGGATGAATATAGTGTCGTCGGCAAAAAGAACAGTCGAAAGTCGCACCTCTGACTCTGTGCTTGTCAGTTTTGTCTTGACGAGTGGGAAGAAGACATACTATTGCGGTATCCTGATCCGGAAACCATCACCAAAGGCAAAGAGACGGATGAATACCGAAATTATGAAGACCCGCAAAGAGATACTGTCAGGGAGTTTTACCGGCTCAACCATACTTACCAAACCTATGATTTTGTAAAAACAAAAAGGGAGGATTATCTTAGGTTTAATAAGAAAAAAATGCCTGTCTGGTCAGCTTTTGATTTTTTAAACCAATTGGTTGATGATTCTGATCCGGATACTGATCTTGACCAGTTTCAACATTTATTACAAACTTCTGAAGCGATAAGGGCCGATGGTCACCCCGATTGGATGGTATTGGCTGGCTTAATGCATGATATGGGCAAAGTGCTTTGTCTTTTTGGTGAACCCCAATGGGCTGTAGTGGGGGATACTTTTCCTGTAGGCTGTGCATATTCAGATAAAATTGTATATCCCGAATTCTTTTCTGAAAACCCGGATTCAAAAGATGCAAGATATAATACGCAGTATGGTGTTTATAAGCCTAACTGTGGGCTGGATAATGTTTTGTTATCCTGGGGACATGATGAATATGTTTACCAGATGATGAAAGAATATCTTCCAGAACCTGCCTTATATATGTTACGTTACCATTCCTTTTATTCGCAGCATCGGGAAAATGGTTATGATCATCTGATGAGTGAGCGGGATCATAAGATGTTTACATGGGTTAAGTTGTTTAATCCCTATGATCTTTATTCCAAGAATCCCACACCTCCTGATTGGAATCAACTAAAAGGGTATTATGAAGCATTGGTTAAAAAATACCTGCCTGAGGAATTACTGTTCTAAATCAATTCTTTTTACTGTGATGATCAACCGGGTGTAAAGCAGAACCTATGCATAGATTAGCGCTTGCCGACTATATCGTTTTTTTTATCTATTTTATTCTGGTATCCGCTTACGGATATTATATCTATCATAAAAAGCGAACCGGCACCACTAGTTCAAAAGATTTTTTTCTGGCAGAAGGTTCGCTTACCTGGTGGGCCATTGGGGCATCACTTATCGCTTCCAATATTTCAGCAGAACATTTTATTGGTATGTCGGGCTCGGGATTTGCACTGGGACTGGCTATTTCCACTTATGAATGGATGGCTGCGGCTACCCTGATAATTGTAGCCATATTTATTATCCCTGTTTACCTGAAGAACCGGATTTTTACGATGCCTCAGTTTCTGGCAACCAGGTATAACGACCAGGTAAGTTCAATTATGGCGGTTTTCTGGTTATTGGTGTATGTGTTTGTAAACCTCACTTCCATCATTTATTTGGGAGCATTGGCCATTTCTTCCATATCCGGTATTGATTTTGGGTGGTGTATTGTTGGGCTAAGTTTTTTTTCGATTATTGTTACCCTCGGAGGAATGAAAGTAATTGGGTATACGGATGTAGTGCAGGTATTTGTTTTGATAATAGG
>CAIWKU010000321.1 GCA_903913355.1 uncultured Bacteroidota bacterium
AAAGCCCTGCATCTGCAGGGCTTTCTTATTTCTTATTTCTTATTGGCTTTTACTCTTGGAAGGCGGCGTTTTTTCAAAAATAGGAATTAAGCCATTCCTTATTCCATAAAGAATAAGCGCAGCTCTGTTATTAATATCAAGTTTCTGGAAAAGGCTATCTCTATAGTTTTCGACTGTTTTTGGGCTTACTTTCATAGTATATGATATTTCCTTAAGCGTTAAATTGGAAGCGGATAACTTCATAAATTCCAATTCTTTTTCTGAAAGGAACACTTTTCCTGCAAAGCCTGATTTTGTTTTGGTTTTTCGGGTTTGGGTATAGTATTCTTTTTTGCCAGTGTCTCCAATATAATAACCGATTTGTGCTACGCTTAGGATCGCTTCTATCAATTCTGAAGGGTCTGTAGATTTTGTAAGGAAGCCACAAGCTCCGTGGTTGATCATATTAATTACTATATCTTCTTCTGCAAGCATCGAAAAGACTATTATTTTAATAGACGGATATTTTACCCTCATTTCTTTAATAGTTACTACCCCATTCATTTCTGGCATATTAATATCCAACAATACAATTTGCGGAGGGTGGGTTTCCTTTGATAATTTGGTCAAGAGCTCTTTTCCTGAAGATGCCTCCAGGCTAACTTTACTTCGAGGATTACGCTCTAGTAATGATTTTAACCCAGCACGTGTAGTAATATGATCATCAACCAAACCAATCAATATCATACGATCAGGGTTTATTTTATTTGATTGCGCGTTGCATAAACGATTAAGCCGGATTTCCCTTTTACATTCAGTTTTTTCGCTAATTTCTTTCTATAATCCTCAATCGTTCGGATGCTTAAAAACATAATCCCTGCTATTTCTGCCGAAGTCATTTCTTTACAAAGCAAGGAAAGGTATTGTTTCTCTTTGTCGGTAAGTTTTATTCCTTCCGTTTTTTTGCCTAAAGCATTATTCTGCAAACCACTAAGTATGGTGTGTGATATATTTTCCGGAAGATAAAAGCCTTTTTCAGAAAGCGTATCAATAGCGTATTTTAAATTTTCCGGGTCGCTGTTTTTGGTGATATACCCATGTGCTCCTGCCTGGAGCATTTTTAAAATGGTTTCTTCATCATTATACATCGACAAAGCCAGAATTTTTACAAATGGGTAATGTTGGTTTACCCATTTTGCAGTATCAAAACCATTTTTCCCTTCCATATTTACATCTAATATTAGAATATCTGGGATTAGGTTTTTTTTAAATGCTGCGATTACCTGCTCACCGTTGTCCACATCAAATAAGGCTACATATTTTTCTTGTATGGTAAGCAGTTTTATCAGTCCCTTTCTAAGCATGGAATGATCATCTGCAATGGCTATCGATATTTTGGATATAGGATTCATGAATCAGGCAAATTCAATTTGATTAATTGGAATAAAGATACCAATCCGGGTTCCTTTTTGCAAAAGGCTGGTTATGGATAATGAGCCGCGTATGAGCTTAATTCTGGATTGGAGACTTCTCATTCCCACCCCATTGAAAACATTGTCTACTTTTGTATCAAAACCAATTCCATTGTCGGCAATAGTAAGTTCAACACCTCCGTCAAGGTCAGTAATCGAAAAGTGAATGCTATCTGCCCTAGCATGTTTAATAATATTTTTGGAAATTTCCTGGTACATGCGAAAAATGACTAGCTGGGTTTCTTTGGGTAATAATTTTTCTTCCAGTGAAGAATTGTCTTCAAAACTTACCTGATAAAGACCTTTTTCTTTCAGTAGATTCAATTCATATTTGATTGCTGTGAATACACCTATTTCAGTAATTCTGTCAGAGTGCAGGCTTCTGGATAATTGGGAGATATCTTCGATTGCTTTACTGATCAGGTTTTTTGTTTCTTTGATCAATTCAGGCGCACCGGTAGGCATGTGCATAGATTGTAAAATGGTCGTATTCACATTTGCCAGCAGCATCACCTGACCAATATTATCATGTATTTCCTGGGAAATGTTTCGCAAAACATCCTCCTGAATTTCCAATCGGGTTTGTATCAGATCCTTTTCAAAAGCCGTTTTTATGGCTTCCAATTCTTTCTTTTGAAGAAGCGCTCTTTTTTTGTTCAATAATAAGATGGTAATGATAAACCCTATGAATAATACAGCAATAATAATGCTAATTACCGCCTGGATAAGGATTTCATTGGATAAATTTGACATAGGAAGGAAATGGTTAATAATATATAAAAACAAGTACTGATTGATAAAAGCAGGATTTGTATAGTCTCTATTGCCTTTACCGGCATTTTGGAAATTATATTAACTACGCCAATAATTGATACATTAGCAATGTTATAAAATATGATAGCCACGCTAATCCAGAATTCGGGTTCAAAAAAGCCTTTGTTACCTGATGGTCTATTGAAAAAGTCAATGAAAAAGGTAATTGCTAAACCTACCATTATCAAACATGAGAATGAATAGGTATAGGTGTGAAATGTATTTATCCCTTGTATGAAAAGAATGTTGGTTAAACAAATACAAGGTAAAATGAATAATATATAGCGAAAGATTCTTTTGCGATTTCGATTTTGAATAGTGGCTTGAAAAAAGTATAGAAAATAGGTAAAAATAATAATAGAAATTATGTTGTATATAAAAGTATTGTTCATTCCTCTCTTTGCAAAAGCTCCTCCAATAAACTCTGTGATAAAGATCAGTATTAGTAAAACCGACAATAATTTTAGGTAAGGGGGGTTAGATTTTCGATAAGCACACAAACTAATAAATGCAGCTATAAATGCTATGATCTGGTTCAAAACTAGTAGGTTCATAAAAAAACTCCTGATTTTTTCAGGAGTTAATATATTACTTTTTATTTAGTCGTCACGCTATAATTAGACGTTCCCCCTCCTCTATAATTGAAATCCCAATTTTTTCTAATTCTATACCGAATTCTCCATTGGCGGATGAATGTATTTTGCTTTTACAGAATGGTGGGCAAATGCAGCCAAAATTAAATGCGAGAATTTCCATTTTTCCACCTCTATTCAAGTAGATATCTTTATTGGATAATCCATTATTAGTCTTTGTTTCTTTTGTAGCTACAAATACTACGGTTTGTCTACCCTGAAATTCCGGTACTTCAGCATAGTCGGGAGGATAAGTGCCAAAATACATCTTGATGCCGTCAGCATGGTTTTCCCTGGCTAGTTCCAGAAAGCAGGACAGTTCCTCCAATCCATACCAGACACTTAGCGAATCAGGTTTACCAAGTCGTTCTGAATTCTGGATCCATCTTTCTTTTTTGTAATGGCGGATCAAGGTATCCACATGTTGAGTACCAACTAATTTACCTTTGTTTTGGGGTGCTGCTAAAGTTGTCATGGCTTGAGTTTTGGTGATGAGATAATTCATCCCAAACTAGCATTTGGACTGGACAAAAGAATAACAATAGACTGAAAAACAATCAATTATGAGTATGTAAAATATATAATATGTTAGATTTCAACTTATAACATAGCTGGATTTTTATAACTAGTAAAATTGGGGGAAATAAAAACCGTATTTATTGAAATAAAAAATACGGTTTTTACGGTGGTAAATTACCGTAAAAAATGGGTACTCGAAAATTTAGACAAAAATATTTTTGTAATCTTTATTCTTCAACAGCTAATCTTAATTGATATCCTTACCCATTTTTAGTTGCTCGATCATGGATTTTATTGCGAGTTTATTCGGGTCATCTGGGGCTTTTGGCAAAGCTTTTTGGGCAAAAGCAAGGGCTTTCTTTTTATCTCCAATAGCTGCCAATCCCCTTGCCATACCCACCAACGTAGTAAATTCATCGGGATATTTCAGGTAGTTCCTCTGAAATACATCAAACGCTTCTTTTATTTTTTTCTGTCCCAATAATTGACGGGCATACTGATGCAATTCCAGCATTTCCCCAAAGGGAAGAGCTAGTTTCATCACTGAAATTGCCTCCTCAGGTCTCGCCAATTTTTCCAAAAGTTGTGCTTTTGTACTTAGGGAACTGAATGAATGGTGCCCCCCAAAACCATTTACTGAATCCGTGGCTAAATTGGCCCAAGCCAAACCTTGTTCGAGTTGGTAATGATTGTTCAGGCACCATTGCGCAGCAGCGCTTATTGATTGGTAGTTGAAGCCCCTTGGGTTTTTTAATTCTCCTTTTATAGCATCAAATTGCTGTTGCAGGTAATCTACTTCCAATTTGAAAGGGATGGCCAGTTTTTCCCATTCCAATGAAATCACTGCAGAGTTTTGGGTTTGTTCTGAGAATTCATACTTTAACCACTCAACTGATTTATCGAGGGCATAAGGTTTCACTTTTACTCGAAGGGCATCATCCTTTTCATCATAAAAAAATGAACCCCAGGCATCATATTTTTTTGAAAAGATAACGGTACTTTCATTGGGTGAGTAAGCAATAAATAAGGCATATTTTCCTTTAGGGAGCAATTTGCCCTCAATTTTGAGATCGTTATTACATTCAAAAATGGTGTTCTCATTGGCGCCTGCTCTCCAGGGAGATAGGTTAGGACTAAGCCCCATGTTCGTAAACCCTTCTGCGATCAACTGGCCCCAAATTTTTCCTTCGCGCCCATTTACATTTGGCCGATGATAAGTAATCGTAATATCGGTCAGGCCTACCTGTTCGCTGACTTTGGCTTTTTTGCTTGGGCCATTG
>CAIWKU010000322.1 GCA_903913355.1 uncultured Bacteroidota bacterium
ATACAGAAATATGTTCAAATATGTACAAAATATGCAAAAATATGCAAAAATATGGAATGACCTTCATATAAAAGTAAAATTCAACAAATATACAACCCATTACTGATCTCAACAGTTTACAGTTTGAAATAGACAGACTGTACGATAAAAAAGAGGAGATTGAACAAACACTTTCACAAAACTTAGTGTATCTGCAAAAGGATTATCCGCACATGATTCGCAGAACGATTTTCAAAAAAGCCGGATACAACGAAACCTCTCCTGTTCTGCAAACCATTCTATTGCTACCCAAAGTGCAGGAATTACTAAGCAAACTAAGCGAAAAACTCTCCGCTAAAATTGGCGCTGTTTTACTTAGATGGTTTGATAAGTTGACGCAATGAAACCTACAGATACTGCGGGGCATAGAGTGATTACACAATGGCTGACTGCGAAAGGCTTGTATGCTTTTCCGTTTCAGGAGCAAACCTGGCAGCAAATATTAGAAAGCAATAGCGGTTTGGTAAATGCGCCAACAGGTTGCGGGAAAACTTATTCGGTATTCATCGGAGCCATTATCCAATTCATTGATGAGCATCCAAAAGATTTTCGTTCTAAAAAAAGCAATGGTCTTCAGTTAATCTGGATCACCCCCCTACGGGCCTTAGCAAAAGATATCGGCAGGGCTATGGAAGAAGTGATCAGCGAATTGGGTATGCAATGGCAAATAGGGATTCGCAATGGTGATACGGATACTTCAGAAAGAGTGAAGCAGAAAAAAAATATGCCGGAGGTATTGATTATTACCCCGGAAAGTCTTCACCTCTTGCTCGCACAAAAAAATTATCCGGCTATTTTTCAAAACCTCCGCATCATCGCTATAGATGAATGGCATGAACTATTGGGCAGCAAAAGAGGTGTTCAGGTGGAATTGGCCATTAGCCGAATCATAAATAGTGAATACCTTTTCGATAAACAACCCTGTATTTGGGGCATCAGTGCTACAATAGGTAATCTTGCAGAAGCAAAGGATGTATTACTCTCTCCGCTCAGAAAAAAAGGGATCATCATTTCAGCAAAAATGGATAAACAGATCCAGGTTGAGTCGATACTTCCGGATGAAATTGAGAATTATCCCTGGGCAGGTCACCTGGGAATTAAACTGGCGGAAAAATTAATTCCAATCATTGAAAAAAGTAAGACCACCCTCATCTTCATCAATACCCGTGGCATGAGTGAAACCTGGTACCAAACCTTACTCACTGTAGCGCCACAACTGGCTGGCGCCATAGCCTTGCACCATGGAAGTATTGAACCCGAACTTCGTTTATGGGTAGAAGAATCCCTGCACACCGGAAAACTTAAAGCCGTGGTTTGCACTTCAAGCCTGGACCTGGGCGTTGATTTTAGACCCGTTGATACCGTGATCCAGGTAGGATCACCAAAAGGAGTAGCCCGATTTCTGCAACGTGCCGGAAGAAGTGGTCATGCACCGGGCGAGATCAGTCGCATTTATTTTTTACCCACCCATTCATTAGAACTGGTTGAAGTTGCCGCCCTAAAACAAGAACTACAACGAACAGCTCGCGATGAGCACGACGCTCAATGACACGTCAGCCGCCACCAACACGAGA
>CAIWKU010000323.1 GCA_903913355.1 uncultured Bacteroidota bacterium
AAGCCATTATGGAGGGAACCGATATTCGTTTTAGTTTTCCGCAATTACTGAAAGATATTCAAAGAGGAATCCATATTGCGGTAAGGAATAGTCTTTGGCAAACAGTCTATATACTATCCATTCTGTTATTAAGCCTGATTCCGCTGGCGGGGTGGTTGACCCCCATCCTGGCATTATTGGTAGAATGTTACTATTATGGATTCTCTATGCTGGATTATAGTATGGGCAGACACCAGAAAACCATACCGGAAAGTATTTTCTTTATTGGCAACCATAAGGGACTGGCAGTAGGTAATGGGTTGGTATTTTATATGATGCATTTTTTACCCATTATTGGCTGGGTACTGGCACCGGCGTATGCAGTAGTAGCTGCCACCGTAAGTATGTATCCCTTAAAACAAACACAGAAATAATTGTTTCACTCGTTTCAGGCTGGTATACTGCCGGAACCAAGAACAGACCATCGATATGAAACCCGGTAAACTCTACCTGATACCTACTGTTCTGTATGATGATGCTTTTGAAACCATCCCACCTTATATCATAGCAGCCGTTCAGGATTGTCAGGTATTTTTTGTAGAGAATGAAAAAACTGCCCGTCGATTTTTAAAAAAATTATGGAAAGAAATGGTGATCGATGATTACCAATGGTTCGCCATTCATAAAGCAGAACAGGAAGTAAAAAAACAGTTTTTACAATTACTTCATTCCGGAAAAAATATCGGTATTATCAGCGAAGCGGGTTGTCCGGGTATCGCAGACCCAGGCCAGATTCTGGTGGAAGCGGCACAACTGGCCAATATCCATGTGAAACCCTTTGTAGGGCCCAATTCTATTCTATTGGCATTAATGGCTTCGGGTATGAATGGGCAGAGTTTCCGTTTCCATGGCTATCTACCCATTGATTCACTGGAAAGAAAAAAGAAGATTAGAGAATTAGAAGCCGATTCGTTCAAAAATCAATGCACCCAGATATTTATTGAAACCCCTTACCGTAATAATTCACTGATCCGCGATATCATGCAAACCTGCAAAGACGAAACACGGGTTTGTATTGCAGTGGATATTACCGCCGGTTCAGAAACCATTCGCACCAAATCGGTAAAAGAATGGAAAGAAAATGAAGAAGATATTCATAAACGGCTGGCCATATTTTTATTACAGGCAGCGAACTGATCTAAGAACAGCCCATCATTTTCTATTTAGGACTGATGGTAGCGGGCTTATCCACTCCTCTTATTTCATACACACTATCCACGATATAAGCCTGTGTTCCCCGCCAGGGCAGAACCCCTAAATATCTTTTATAATGCAGGTTCACTTCCCTGCCTGAATTGTTTTCCAGAATATTGGCAACGCTTTTACTGGTTACACTAAAATCAAATTCATTACTCTGTACATTGGCCCTGAATCCGCTTTGAATAATCTTGCCTTCATAGGTTTTAAATAACATCCCTTTCAACTGAAAAGTATTTAAGGAACCGGCTTTGGTTCCTTCAGCAAAAACAAAATAAAAACGCCAGTACACAAATAAGGACAGCGACACAAGTAAAATAATCAGAAAGGACCAGAGTATTTTTTTCATTATAGACCATATTTATCTACCAGGTAAATCAATGCAGCCATGTTTACGGCTCCGAGCAAAAGTTCTCTTTTGTTTACTTTTTCAAATACATCACTTCTTGCATGGTGCAGGTCAAAATATCTTTGCGGGTCGGGACTTAATTCACTTACCGGGGTACCGGATCTGGCCAGAGGACTCACATCGGCTCCGCCACCACCCTGACTGATTTCTTCCGTTCCATAAGGTTTTAATAAGGGTAGCCAACCTTGCATTTTTGCGAGCTGTTCTTTACTGGCGGCAACCGAAAATCCACGTGGCGTAAAACCACCGGCATCACTTTCCAGTGCAAATATGTGTTTCTCACCTTTGGCTTTGGCTTCTTCGGCATATTTAGTACCGCCTCTTAATCCATTCTCTTCATTGGCAAACAATACAAAACGCAAAGTATGTTTGGGTTTATAGCCAATGGCCTGTAATGCACGCATGATTTCAATGGTATGCACAATACCCGTTCCGTCATCGCTGGCACCTTCATTTACATCCCAACTATCCAGGTGCCCGCCAATGGTGATATATTGATCGGGAAATTCCGTTCCTTTTAATTCTCCAATCACATTATGTCCGATGGTATCCGGAAGAAAATGACCGTTGGTGGTCATGGAAACATCAAAATTTGATTTTTTACTAAGGGCCCAAACCTCATCTGCATCCCTGGGTCCGAGTGCCACGGCAGGAATTTTTGGAAAAGAGTCCATATACGCCATAGCACCGGTATGTGGGTCATTGGCTACAGATTCAGTAAGAGAGCGGATCATAACACCTACTGCGCCATATTTGGCAGCCCGACTAGGACCGGACCTCCGGTAAATACCTGCCTGTCCATAACTCATAAAAGGCATCACATTGGTAGGGTCGAAACCGTAATTATAATAAACGATCTTACCCTTTACTTCATCTTTTCTTTTCTCCAGTTCTGCAAAGTCAGCTACAGCCAATACTTCGGCAGTAACGGTGCCATTACCTAAAGAATTACCGAGAGCCAGCACATCCAGTGCACGGCTGGCTTTCTTTTTATCAATCTGAATAATGATGGCTTTATCCTGACCACCCCTTACCCAATGGGGAACCATACATTCCTGTAAAAACACTTTATCGGCACCATTTTGCTCAAGGGCAGTTTTACCCCATTGAACCGCTTTGGCAAACTGAGGAGAGCCGGCCAAACGACCACCTACCTGCTTGGTGAGCTGGTAAAGAAGATCATAGGCTTTGCCGTTTCTTAAAATTTCATCAGAGATTTTTTTGATAGTGGCCGCATCATCCCCGGTTTGTGCCAGTGCCAGAATGGGCAATAAGAGCAGTAGATGGATCATTTTTTTCATAGTGCTAAAGTTAACTATTTGTGTCGTTTAACCAAGTATGATAAACGGAATCAACCGAATGAAGAAATAATTGTTACTTGCAGCAGAATTGAGTGGGTTTGTTCCGCAATATTTTTAGCCGGAGGCGATTACCCAAAATTCTAACCATAAATTAGAAACCGCATTATGAAAATAGGGATTGTTTGCTATCCTACCTTTGGAGGAAGTGGCGTTTTGGCAACAGAATTGGGGAAGGCATTGGCCGATGAGGGGCACCAGGTACATTTTATCACTTACCAGCAACCCGTTCGGTTAAATGTATTTAATACCAATATTTTTTATCATGAAGTAAGGGTGCCCACCTATCCCTTATTTGATTACCCGCCTTATGAAGTGGCACTGGCCAGCACGATGGTTGATGTGATTATGAACCATGATCTGGACCTGCTGCATGTACATTATGCAATACCCCATGCTTCGGCTGCCTATATGGCCAAACAGATTGTTAAGCAAAAAACAGGGCGCAATGTTCCGGTAATTACCACTTTGCATGGAACGGATATCACGTTGGTAGGTAAAGACAAAACCTATGAACCTGTGGTTACATTCTCTATCAATGAAAGTGATGCCATTACTGCGGTTTCGCAGAATCTGAAGGATGAAACCTATAAATCATTCCCTATCCACAAAGAAATTGAAGTGATCCATAATTTTGTGGATGTGGGTCGTTTCAATAAAAAACCCATTGATGCATTTCGCAAAGTAATTGCCCCCAATGGCGAAAAAATATTGATGCATGCCTCTAATTTCAGGAAAGTAAAAAGAGTGGATGATGTGATCCGGATTTTTGCCGCCCTTCGCAAAGCGATGCCCGCAAAATTATTGATGGTAGGGGATGGACCGGAAAGACCCGCCACCGAAGAACTGGTCAGGGAATTGGGTATTGATGAAGATGTTCGTTTCCTGGGAAAACAGGAGCAGATGGAAGATATCCTCGCCGTTAGTGATGTATTCCTGCTTCCCTCCGAATATGAAAGTTTTGGATTGGCTGCTCTCGAAGCCATGGCCGCACGCGCTGTCGTAATTAGTAGTAACGCAGGTGGATTAACAGAAATTAATGTTCAGGGAGTAACCGGCTTTATGGCTAATGTGGGTGATATAGAAGCAATGAGCGATTTTACCATAAACCTGCTGAAGGATGAAGACAAGCTTGCGAAAATGAAAGAAGCTGCTTACCTGCATGCCTGTCAATTCGATATTAAAAATATTATTCCCCTGTATGAAAAATTATATAGCAGGTTTTGCAGGATGGAACCTTGTAAGTAATTAATAATCTTTTCACAGATTTATTTTTGAATTACTTCGTCAATACTTCTTAAGATAATACGGCAAACCTCGGTCAATTCTTCATCGGTAATGATTAGTGGAGGGGCTATGCGGAGCCTGTCGG
>CAIWKU010000324.1 GCA_903913355.1 uncultured Bacteroidota bacterium
ATAAGATCCGGTTTCTGCTTAATAATCATATCTACCCCATGGTTTACGGCTTCCTTATTACTAAAACTACCGCTATGTATATCACTGATATGAATAATTTTTAATCCTTTAAATGCGGCGGGGAGATTGGCAAAAGCAAGGGTAACTTTCTTAAGCTGGTAATTATATTTATTACTGAATCCATATACAAGCGTGCCAAACAAAGTACCGCCGATACCCAAACCGAGCCAGCTCATGAATGTTGATCGGGGAATGGAGATGCCCGATGCGGGTATTTTTTCAGATCCTGCGGGGAAAATTTTTATGACTATCCAGCTAATGGCCCTTCGGATATCATCCGTCAGAAAAAAGACAGAGCCTATTAATTTAGCCAGAAATAGCCCTACCAAAATGGCAAAAACATAATTCCTGAAAATGATTGAGGTCTGCAAAGCAAGTATATAGGGAAATAATAAAAGCGCTGCAAGGGTTAGCACTGAAACCACCCAAAACGATATATAAACAATCATCCGGGTCTTTTCACTGGCATTTTGGGTAACCGTTCTCAGCGCCTGGTATACATAAAAATCTAACAATACCATTATCAGGGCTATAATCCACCATGTACTTGCATTTCTCATGAATTCGTTTTTATATATCTATGGGTGACGTTCTGCCCGTATAAATATTGTAATATGACTAATTTGGGGAAATCAGCAGCCCCAAATATACTGTCCTATCCTTTTCCGGTCCTTTTCCGGTTATTGTAACCTGAAAAAACCCGTTGAAGATAGTTCGATTCCCTTAACACCTGTTTTGATAATAATGTTTCGGCAGATGTGGCCTAAAGTGTATTTTTGACGACTTTCAAAAAGAAACTCAATATGAAATTCACATATTACGGGCATTCCTGTTTTGGTGTAAGGATTAAAGGAAAAAACATTGTTTTTGACCCGTTTATCCTGCATAATGAACTGGCGAAAGATATTCAACCCGATTCAATTGAGGCAGATTATATTTTCCTGTCTCATGGCCATGCCGATCATATTGCTGATTGCATCAGCATCGCTAAAAGAACCGGGTGCAAAGTAGTGGCAAACTGGGAAATTCATGAATGGCTAAATAAGCAGGGCATTTCCAATACCCATCCTATGAATACAGGTGGTAAATGGAATTTTGAATTTGGGACGGTAAAATGCGTGGTTGCACAGCATAGCAGTGGGCTGCCGGATGGTAGCTATGGCGGTAATCCAATGGGATTTGTTTTTACAAGTGAAGAAGGTAATTTTTACTATAGTGGTGATACCGCATTAACCCTGGATATGCAGCTAATACCCGGATGGGCAAAACTCAACTTTGCAGTCTTACCCATTGGAGATAACTTCACCATGGATATAGCTGATGCAGTAAAATCTGCTGATTTTATTGAATGCAATACAATAGTAGGTGTGCATTACGATACTTTTGGATTTATTAAAATAGACAGGAAAGAAGCTGTGGCCAGTTTTCAGGTATCAGGAAAAAACCTGTTATTACCTGCTATTGGTGAAACCATTGATATATCATTTTAATCATAAAAAGCCCTAGGGGTTTCTTAATTATGGCGAGAATTATTGGAGTAGCCAATCAGAAAGGTGGCGTTGGTAAAACGACTTCTGCAATAAATGTGGCAGCAAGTTTGGCAGTACTTGAATTTAAAACATTGCTGGTAGATGCAGATCCCCAGGCAAACAGCACAACTGGGGTAGGATTTGACCTTCACAATATCACCAACAGTTTATACGACTGCATGGTAAATAATGCACAGGCAGCGGATGTAATTTTGAAAAGTGATGTTCCTAACCTCGATATTATTCCTTCGCATATTGACCTGGTAGGTGCCGAAATTGAAATGATCAACTACCCTAATCGGGAGAACGTATTAAAAGGAATACTAGACGCAGTTCGTGACAGGTATGATTTTATTATTATAGACTGCTCTCCTTCCCTTGGCCTGATTACTGTTAACTCATTGGTAGCGGCGAATAGTGTGATTGTTCCGGTGCAATGTGAGTTTTTTGCATTAGAAGGACTTGGTAAATTATTAAACACCATCAAAATTGTGCAAAACCGGCTTAATCCCGAGCTTCAGATCGAAGGAATTCTGATGACTTTATATGATGGCCGTTTACGTTTATGCAATCAGGTGGTTAGCGAAGTTAGAAGGCATTTTGATGAAATGGTTTTTGATACCATTATTCATAGGAATACACGTTTAAGTGAAGCCCCAAGTGTAGGAAAGCCTGTGATTTTATATGATGCAGAAAGTAAAGGAGCCATCAATTATCTCAATCTTGCTAAAGAAATTTTACAAAAAAACGGGATGACTAAAATGTCAAACCAGGAAAGAATCATTGAATAAATTAGTAATGAAGTGCGATATTTCTCAACTATTACTAATTACTAATTATTAATTACAATCTCAAAATGAGTACCCCAAAGCAAAATAAAGACCTGATCGGAAAAGGCCTCCGTTCTTTACTACAAAATATTGATGCAGACCTGAAAACCACTGCAGGTGCTTTGAAAACAGAAATCGTAGAACAGGTTACCCACACATCACGTATTCCACTTTCAGATATTCAAATCAATCCAAAACAGCCGAGAAGAGATTTTGATGAACAGGCTTTACATGAATTAGCCGCTTCCATTAAACTGCATGATATCATTCAACCGCTTACGGTTACCAAATTAGCAGGTGGAAAATACCAGTTAATTGCTGGTGAACGTCGCTTTAGGGCATCAAAGATTGCCGGACTAAAAGATGTACCGGCTTATGTGCGGCAGGCAAATGATCAACAATTACTTGAGCTTGCACTATTGGAAAATCTTCAGCGCGAAGACCTCAATGCTGTTGAGATCGCCATCAGTTATAAAAGAATGATGGAAGAACTGGATTATACCCAGGAACAGGTTGCTGAGAGAATGGGGAAAGAAAGGAGCACAGTTACCAATTATATCCGCCTCCTGAAATTGCCGCCCGACATTCAATTATCCGTTCGTAACGGTAGTCTGAGCATGGGCCATGCCAGAGCACTGGTAACGATTGATACCATCGATAAGCAACTGTTTGTATACAAGGAGATACTGGAAAAAGAATTAAACGTAAGACAAACAGAAGAATTGGTCAGGAAAATGTATACTGCTGAAAAAAGCAGCAGTGTTAAAACTTCCGTAAAGTCGGACCTCCCCCCGGCTTACAAAAAAATTGAAGATAACTTAGCTTCTCATTTTGCTACCAAAGTGAAAATGATCCATAATAAAAAAGGATATGGAAGCATTAGTATTGAATATTATTCTCTCGAAGAGCTTAATAAAATACTAGATGCAATGAATGTAACGGTCAGCTAATCTATCCATGAAAATTGTCAGGGCCTTCATATTATTTGCTTTCTTTTCTTTTCACTTGTATAACTGTTTTGCGCAAAGCGAGAAGAAAATATTGTCTGCCAGTTCCCTATTGTCTTCCAAAAAAGATTCAAGCACTTATAAGGATAGCCTGGTTACAAAAGCAGCACCCAAAAAAGATTCTGTCAAAAAACATGACCCGCGTATAGCTACCCGCCGGTCAGCTATTTTACCGGGCTGGGGCCAGGCCTACAATAAAGAGTACTGGAAAATCCCGATTGTTTATGGGATACTGGCTATACCGGCAGGTTTATATTTTTATAATAATAGCTACTACAATAAAACAAAATTTGCATTCGATGCCCGGTTCCGGGAAGCGGCAGGAGATCCCAGTCTGGTGCCCTATATTGACCCACAATTAACAGGTCTGAGTATCAGTTCACTTCAGAATTATCGCAACTCATTCAGGCAAGGGCGAGATTATTCTATTCTCTGGTTTATACTTGTCTGGGGGCTACAAGTTGCTGACGCAACTGTTTTCGGCCACCTGAAAGATTTTGATGTGAGCCGGGATCTTAGCATGACAATAGCCCCAAGTTTTCAACCACAAACCCCCGGCACAGGTCTGAGCCTGACATTCAACCTGAAAAACCCTTCCCATAAACCTGCCTTATCTCGTTAACCAGATTGAGATTTTGCTTTACTTTCGTCGTTCTCAGGTTTGAGAAGAGTTTTATACAATCAAACAAATAAAAAAGGTTTATGAAAATTGCATTGATTGGTTATGGCAAAATGGGCAAGGCAATTGAAGCCATTGCCATTGAAAAAG
>CAIWKU010000325.1 GCA_903913355.1 uncultured Bacteroidota bacterium
ACCATTCATTGAATTAACCGAGGTTGGAAGCACCAACATCTATGCCATGGACATGATTCAGGCTAATATGGCTGCACACGGAACCTGCTTTTTCGCAAGTTCTCAAACAGCCGGTAAGGGGCAACAGGGTAAAATATGGGTTACCGAGCCTGGCTCAAACATTATAGTATCTGTGGTTTTAGATAGTGGCACCTTCTCTCTTGCCCGCTTATTTGAATTAAGTTTAACAGTTTCTTTGGCCTGTCATGATTTTTTTTCAGCCTATGCACCTGGAGAAACCCGCATAAAATGGCCAAACGATATTTACTGGCGTGACAGAAAGGCAGGGGGCATTTTGATTGAAAATATCATCAGGGGCGATAAATGGCTATGGTCGGTGGTAGGAATCGGCATTAACCTGAACCAGGTTTTATTTCCCGAAACAGCCAAAAACCCGGTATCGCTCAGACAGATTACCGGAAAAGAATTCAATACAGTAAGTATGGCCAAAGAACTATGTGTATGTCTCGAAAATCGTTACCAATACTGGTTGAAATGGGGTGGGCAGCAATTATTAAAAGAATACAATGACCGCTTATATAAGAAAGACGGATTGGTGAAGCTGAAGAAAGATAATCGGGTATTTTCCTGCCGGGTGAAAAATGTATCAGAAACCGGAGAATTATTGGTAGAAGGGGGCGTAGAGGATCGTTTTCGGTTTGGGGAAGTAGAATGGGTGATATGAGGGTTGGGAGTTACGAGTTGCGGGTTATTGGGTGATTTTTTCGAGAAGGCTGTTTTTTTTGTCCTGGGACAGATAGACTTCTGCATCATTGTTCATGATCAGTAGAAAGTCTTTTTTATCTACTTTTTTGATATAATTCAGGTTCACGATATAACTGCGATGGGTTCTGAAAAAAGGGCCGCTTGCTTCCAGGTATTCAAAATCAATTAATTTTTTAGTAATTGTAAGTACACCATGGGTAGTGGTATAAAACCGGGTATAACTTCCTTCTGCCTGTAAATAAATGATATCATCCATCTTTACTACAAAAATGGTTTCGGCAGTTTGCAGTACAATTTTTTTATCTAGTTGGTTATTGAAATTATCTCTAAGGGTTTTGTATTGAATGCTTTCCTGGGCCATGGGCTCAACGCTAATTTTTTTGAGCGCTCTTTCTATATGCTCCGCCCTTACTGGTTTTAAAATATAATCTACCGCAGAAATTTCGAAAGCCCGCAGCGAATATTCACTATAAGCCGTAACAAATACTATTTTGAAACAGAGAGTTTGATCATCAAAAAAGTCCAGTAACTCAAAGCCATTGTATCCGGGCATCTCGATATCGAGAAAAACGAGGTCAGGTTTTATTTTGTTGATGGTTTTTACTGCATCCGGAACACTTTTGCATTCTGCCAATACGGTTACCTGGCTGAAGTTTTCTTCCAGCAGGCCGCGCAATGCTACCCGGGCATTGGGCTCATCATCTACTATAATGGCTCTTATCTGTTGCATTCAGTTTCCAAGTTACTCTTACGAGGGTTAAATTGAAAAAATAATTTTCTAACTATCCATTCTTATGATATTACTCTTACAAAGTCTGGGCATCCATTCCATAATCAGGGATATGGAGTATGACCTTTGTTCCGGTTGGGTTTTGTCTCTCATCTTTTTTATCAATAATCTCACAGGTGATCTGTTGTTTGTATAAACGATTAAACAAATCCATTCTTTCATTTAATGCAGCAGTAGCAAAACTGGATGGTTTGTTTTTACTACGAAGGTTGATTTCCATAGATTGCTGCCGGCCTATCCCATTATCATCAATCATTACTTGTAATACGGTTCCGGTTTGTTCAAAACTGATATCCACTTTTTTCATGCCGGTCTTATGCATCAGCCCATGTTTTACGGCATTCTCAATAAAGGGTTGTAACATCAGGGAAGGAATTCGAATTTCTGATAGGTCGCTTATATTCAAAACACCAATATGGTATTCAAAGCCTTCATCAAACCGGGCTTTTTCCAGTTCCAGATATAAGCGTATATTTTCAATTTCCTCTTTTAATGGCAATAATTGTTTATCACTTGAATTCAGTGTTTTCCGCATCAGGTCGCTGAAATTACCCAATAATGCCCCGGCTTCTGTTTTCCGATTACCATATACCAATCCCTGAACCGTGTTCAGCACATTATATATAAAATGCGGATTCATTTGCGCGCGCATTGCCACTAACTGACTTTTTAATAATTCCTCTTTTATGGTTTGTCGCTTAAGCAGGTTGTTTTCCCATTGCCTGAGTATTAACCAAATCAGCAATGAAATGCCAATAATGGCGATGGATAAAAAGCTGGTTGTTTGCCAAATGGGTTTGGGTACGGTAAATAGAAAATGATGTGTTTTACTCTTATAATTCGCCCCGGAAATTGCCTGTATTTCAAACTCATATTTTCCGGGAGAAAGCCTGTTAAAAATCAGTTGATTATTGAAGCTGTTTATATGATGCCAGACCGAGTCGGCTCCTTTTAACCGATACAAATAGATAACCGATTCGGGAGAAATATAGTGGAGTGCTTCAAAATAAAAACTGATATCACTTCGGTCGTCGGCAAGGCTGCCATTGTTGCTGATCTCCTTTCCATTACTGGTTGCTTTTAGCAAGGGGAACCTGATCTCAAAATTTGAATACCTGGGTACATTATATCGTTCTAGAACCCCTGTAGGCGTAGCAAATATTAATTTATTATTCAAAATAATAAAATCATTAATAATGATATTGCTAAGACCATATTCTTCCAGATAATTAGTAATGCTTCCGTCTGATTCATTAATTCTATCAAGGCCAACATTTGTTAACACCCATATAAAATTTTGCTGTTTGATAATCTTTCGAACATTATTACTACTCAACCCGTTTTTTTCATTGTATCTTCTTACTAACTTATCGTTTTTAAAAATTAAAACACCCTTTGTAGACTCCCCAACAGCTAAACTGCCATCCGTCAGTTGTATCAACGACCTTCCTATAACAGGAAGGCTATCCGCATCTTTTAGTATTTTTATTGTTCCATCATAATGATAATCATACAGGTCGTCTGAATAAGAAACCCAGAACCCTTCTTTAGTTTGGGAGCTTAAATTAGTAAGACTTCTTTTTTTTCTTAAAACAAATTCATTTGCTAGACCCAAATAAAACTCTGCACCGGTGCTCTGTTTTCTATATAAAG
>CAIWKU010000326.1 GCA_903913355.1 uncultured Bacteroidota bacterium
TGTGGAACTGATTAATGATGTGATAGCAGCCACTTCACCTGGAGGAATGATTTATTTCAGCACCAATTTTTCCCGCTTTGTATTGGATAAGGAAAATATAAAAGCGGTAGAGATCAAAGATATCACCAAAGCCACTACACCATTCGATTTTGAAGGAAAACTCAAAAGATGGTGTTACCGGATCAGTTGCTGACCCATCATACAAACAGAAAATAAAGTAAAGCTCCTGCAGCAACCGTCATTAATACCAGGGTAATGAACCCAAGCAGATTGGATATTCCTGAATTGGTATGCTCTTTCATTATTTTTTTATTGTTCCCAATATGCATCACAATCGCAATCATTACGGGGGCGGTTAATCCATAAGAAATGGCAGTGTAGAGCAATGCTTTGATTGGACTGATTCCTAAAAAATCAAGCGATAAGCCTACCAATAAGGATATAATGATAGAAATATAAAATGGCCTGGCCTGCGTAAAGGTTTTGTCAAGTCCGGCCTTCCAACCGAAAGTTTCTGCCAGCATATAAGATTGTGCACCTGCCAGTACAGGGATGGCCAGTAAACCTGTTCCAAGAACGCCCAATGCAAAAATGAGATAAGTAAGTTTACCGGTTAGTGGTTCCAGTGCTTTGGCTGCCTGGTCAACCGTATCAATCTGGTGAACCCCGGCAGGGAAAAGAACACTACCGGTAGTCAATATGATAAAAAACATCACGGTATTCGATAAAAACATTCCCACATTCACATCCGTTTTCATATTCCCGAGTGTTCGCTTATTGACAATTACTTTTTTGTTACTATGCGTAATACCTTCTGCTTCCATGGTTGCCTGCCAGAAAAATAAATAAGGGGAAATGGTGGTACCCAGTATTGCCACAACAATTGAAAAAAAAGCTTTGTTGTAATGAATAACCGGTACAAAAGTATCTTTTAGTATCAGCCCCCAATCCTGTTTTACCATAAAGGGAACTACCATATATAGCAATAAGGAAAGACAAAGCCATTTCAAAATATTTGCGATCTTTTGATAAGGGTAGCGGATGATAACAAATAATAGCGCAGCGGTAAATAGGATACAATAAATGGAAACCGGGATTTTGGGGTAAAGCATATTCGCCACAGCCCCCATTCCCTGAATATCTGCCCCAATATTCAGCGTGATGGCTGGAAAGCTGAATAGAAGCATGATGTACAATAAAGGCTTTGAATAATATTGCTTTAATGTAACTGTTAAACCCTGTGAAGTTACGATTCCGATTCTCGCACACATTCCCTGTACTGCAGCCATCAGGGGAAATGTAAGCAAGGCTGTCCATAAAGTAGATAAACCAAACTGTGCCCCGGCCTGAGAGTAAGTAGCAATGCCTGACGGATCATCATCACTGGCACCGGTAATCAATCCGGGCCCCAGTAAACCCAGAAATCGTTTGATCTTTGCCGTATAAGTAACCGGAGTGGGCATAAGGCAAAAATATTTTTCTAAAGTTAGGGAAGTATTAGAGTAGCTGGCATTATTTATTAGTCAAGAGATAATCAGTCATTCAGCCACCTGGAATACGGGTATTATTGAAATTCAAATTGATTAGTAATAAGGTATTGTGCTATGATACTTTTTAGTATCGGGCTAACTCTTCATAATCAAAACTATCATGATAGGGCCCTAGCGGCCGCGATTGTCACACGATTTCGAATAATAGAATGACTGAATTTTATTAGTGCAATAAGTTTATGATCAATAAGAATTTATTTTATCGAAAAACTATCAATCAAATAATCTCTTCCCATCAATCGGTTACTATATCGATAGTGTATACTATAACTGATGGCAGTTGAATCCAATGCATATGCTATCCGTAGTATATAGCTTTTCCCTTTTCCTCCCTGCTCCCATTCATCGGTTGTTAATTTTCCTGTAGTATCATTTCCTACGGGTTCTCCTAAATAGTCACGCACAATAGTTCTGTGCTGCCGCATAGGTAACATCCTCCATTTCATAGGTGTGGTAAATGCAGCAGTCTTGGGTACCAGCCAGTTGAACACAAAAAAATACATCGTAATACTTAGCAGCAGTATAGGGATTAACCAAAGTAGCGCTTTACGCATAAAAGCAGTTAAGAATTAACAATTAAGAATTAACAATTGAGCCATTTATCCATTCAACAATTTAACCATTCGACCATTCAAATCGAAAACGAATAATCCCTCTCCACTCTACATATCCTTGTCTTATAACTCGCATACCATTCAGAACGCCCTTTTTGCTGGGCAATCAGGTGTTCTGTGTTTTGTTTCCAGTGTTTGATGGCTTCGAGACTATCCCAATAGGATACGGTGATGCCGAGAGATTCTCGGGCAGATTCATGTCCCAGGTATCCGGGTTGTTCTTTGGCCAATTCCACCATTCTTTCTGCCATTTCATTATATCCGTTGTTTACTGCTGTTCTCTCTGAGGTAAAGATCACTGCGTAATAAGGTGGATCGGGTGTCTGAGAAATCATGAATTGTCGCATTTACGATTAATGAGTTCAATTACCAGGCATTTTTTTAACAGGAATCATATTACTCTTCAGCTTCTTTCAAAAACTGTTCATGCAA
>CAIWKU010000327.1 GCA_903913355.1 uncultured Bacteroidota bacterium
CATCATCTTCATCATCATCAAATCCACCAGTTTTATCATTAAAGAGATCGAACTCTTTAAAGTCTTCATCCAGTTTGAAATCATCATCTTCTTCTCCACCCTTCTTTTTAGAAGGACCGGCAGCTTTACCACCCCCTTTACTTTTGGGAATATCAAACTCGTCGAAATCAGGATCCCAATCGTCATCCTCTTCGGCTTTATCCCAATCATCATCTACTTCATCAGGCGCATCATCTTCGTCGTCATCATCGTCTTTTGACTTTTTGCCCGATGCTTTTGGGGCTGATTTTTTTGGAGATGATTTTGTGTCGACTTCATCATCGTCGTCATCAATATCATCATCATCTTCTAATTGCTTCTTGCTTTTAGACGAGGGTTTGGCATCAGCATTTTTTGCTGCTGCACTTTTCGGTGTGGTGGATTTATTATCCTTATCAGATTTCGCTGCCATATTTCTAATAAGATTGGTTGCGTAAATTTTCAACGCAATTTACTATTAACCAAAAAAATTTTTAAAATATCAAAGGGAATGCCAAATATGTTAAATATGAACGATCTGGTCCCTGCCCGGGCCATTGGAAACAAATTTAACAGGTGCCCCTATATATTTATTAATAAAATCAATATAAGTATGCATGGTAGCCGGTAAAACTGATACATCTTTCATTTGTGTAGTATCGGTATTCCAGCCGGTAAAGCTTTCCCAAATAGGATCAATTTTAACTTTTGACATCTGGAAAGGTACTTCCCGGGTTTCTTTGCCATTAATACTGTATCCGGTACATACTTTCAATTCTTCAAAAGAATCGAGTACATCTGCCTTGGTCATGATTACCTGAGTTACCCCATTGATCATACAGGCATATTTCAAAGCTACCAGGTCAATCCATCCGCAACGGCGTGGCCTTCCAGTAGTGGCACCAAATTCGGAACCAATTTTACGAAGCTCTTCTCCGGTTGCATCTTCCAATTCAGTTGGGAATGGTCCGCCGCCTACCCGGGTACAATAAGCTTTGGTAACACCCATTACCTCATTGATCTGTTTGGGAGATACACCCAGACCGGTACAAACGCCAGCTGAAATGGTATTGGAAGAAGTGACAAAAGGGAATGTGCCGAAATCAATATCCAGCATACTTCCCTGGGCACCTTCTGCCAGCACTTTTTTACCTGCACTGATCTGGTTATTGATAAAATATTCGCAATTCACAACGTTCAGGGTCTTCAGGAATTCAAGCGCTTCAAAGAATTCTTCTTCCCAGGCAGAAATATCTTCGATAAAATGAAAATTATCGAGCAGTTTCTGGTGTTTTAAACGCAGTTTAATATACTGCGTGGTAAAACTCTTATCAAGCAGATCTCCCACACGTAGCGCATTACGGCCGGTTTTATCCATATAAGCCGGGCCAATTCCTTTTAAAGTAGATCCTATCTTACTTTCTCCTTTTGATAATTCAGAAGCTTTATCCAATGCCCGGTGAGTAGGAACAATGATATTGGTTCTTTCAGAAATAAACAGGTTCTTTTTTACATCAATGCCATAAGCAGCAACCGCATCACATTCTCTTTTCAGGGTTACCGGATCAAGTACTACTCCGTTGCCGATTACATTAATCTTATTCTGGTGAAAGATTCCAGAAGGTATCTGGTGAAGTACCATTTTTTTGCCTTCTACATAGAGGGTATGTCCGGCATTCGGACCACCCTGAAATCGGGCAATAATATCATAATTGGGAGCAAAGTAATCAACAATCTTTCCCTTTCCTTCATCACCCCATTGTAAACCCAGAATAACGTCAACCATAATTATTTTTTGAATCGCGACAAAATTAGGGGTTAGTTTTTAGTTTGTGGTTTGAAGTTTCTGGTTTGTGCTTTATTTTTTTCAACAAACCAAACACATGGGTAAATTAACTTTCTGTATCAAACCTGTCTACGGTTTGTATTCCATTCAAAGATTTCAACCGGGCTACCAGTTCTTCCAGCTCTTCCTTGTCATGTACAAATACTTTAATAGTTCCTTCAAATAAGCCTTCTTTTGACTCAATCGTTAATCCGGCAATATTGATCCGCAGGTCGCCACTGATTACATTGGTGATTTTGTTGATTACACCCACATCATCCAATCCAACAATTCGCAAACCGGTAAGAAAGGAAATCTCTTTGTTTTTGGCCCATTTCGTTTTTACTACCCGGTGGCCATAATTGGCCAGTAGCTGGGTGGCATTCGGACAAGTAGTACGGTGTATTACCAGTCCTTTCCCTGTACTTACAAAACCAAATACATCATCTCCCGGAATGGGATTACAGCATTTGGCAAGATTATACATGATCTTATCACTGGACTCGCCAAAAATGATCAGTTCAGAATCTTTCTTATTAAAATGTTTTTGATGTGAAGTATCCGGGTGAATTTCTGTAATCACGGGCTTCGGCTTGGGTATTTCGATTTTATCGCCCAATACCTGAAAATCCTTGAGTTCTTTCAAATCTATTGCACGGGTGGCAATCTTATAGTGCAGGTCGAGCGAAGAAGGTAACTTGTAAAACTGAACCAGCTCTTCAATATTATTATAACTATAAGCGGCACCTATTGCTTCCAGTCTTCTTTGTAAAGTGTATTTCCCATCTTCAGCTACTTTCCTTTTTTCCTCTCTTAAAGCATCCTTGATCTTGCTTTTGGCTTTGGCGGTAACCACGAAGCCTAACCAATCTTCTGATGGTTTCTGTTTATTACTGGTAATAATTTCTACCTGGTCGCCACTTCTTAATTTATGACTGATAGGCACCAGTTTATGGTGCACTTTTGCACCAATACATTTGGTTCCGATAGCCGAGTGAATGGAAAAAGCAAAGTCAAGTGCAGTACTGCCTGTGGGCAACATTTTTACTTCGCCCTTGGGTGTATACACATAAATTTCTTCTGCGAGGAAGGAGGTTTTAAAATCCTGGAGAAAATCCACCCCATCCGTATCCTGTGTGCCCAATACTTCCCTGATCTGGCCAAACCATTTATCAAAACGATCTTCATCATTACTGCCTTCTTTGTATTTGTAGTGAGCGGCAAGGCCTTTTTCGGCAATTTCATTCATCCGCTTGGTACGAATCTGTACTTCCACCCATTTTCCCTGCGGACCCATTACTGTTGTATGCAGGGCTTCATAGCCATTGTTTTTGGGATTGCTCAACCAATCCCGCATACGTTCAGGAGAAGGAATGTATTCATCAGTAATCATGGAATACACTTTCCAGCAATCCTCTTTTTCTTTCTCGGCAGGAGAATCGAGGATAACACGGATTGCAAACAGATCATACACTTCTTCAAAGGCAACACCTTTCTTTTTGATCTTATTCCAGATAGAGTGAATGCTTTTGGGGCGGCCATATATTTCAAAATTAAAACCACCCAAACTGAGTTTGTCTTTTAAGGGACGGATAAACTCATTGATATAACGGGTGCGCTCCCTTTTGGTTTCTGCTAATTTTTTGGCAATATCGCGGTAGGCTTCCGGCTCCATGTATTTCATGGACAGGTCTTCCAACTCTGTTTTGATACTATACAAACCCATTCTATGCGCCAATGGGGCATATACCCAAACGGTTTCTGAAGCGATCTTTAATTGTTTCTCACGCTTCATATGGTCCAGGGTACGCATATTATGCAACCTGTCGGCCAGCTTAATCAAGATTACACGGGGATCATCTGTTAAGGTTAACAGGATTTTCTTAAAATTTTCAGCCTGCTGACTGGTATTGGTATCAATTACATTGGAAATTTTGGTCAGTCCATCCACAATCTTGGCGATCTCAGTACCGAATTCTCTTTCCACATCTTCCAAAGAGATATCTGTATCTTCTACTGTATCATGTAATAAAGCACAAATCGTACTTCTTACGCCCAAACCTATTTCTTCCACACAAATCATGGCCACGGCTATGGGGTGAAGAATATAGGGCTCTCCGCTTTTACGGCGCATGGTTTTATGTGCATCGGCAGCCATTTCAAATGCCTCACGCACCAGTTCTTTATCTCCTTTTTTTAGCTTGGGCCTGAGACTTCTTAACAGGGCACGATAATGCCTGATAATCTCATTTTTTTCCTGTTCCGGGTTAAGATTGTACTTAGGTAAAACGGCATCTACAGAAATTTCGGGCGTTTGATCCATACCATACAAATATACGAAAGGAAGATGGTCCATTTGTTGATGGATAATGGATTATCATTCAACCAAATGGTTTAAAAAAATGAGGGACGGGTAAACATACAGGCGGCATAGTTGTTACCTTTGACTGCTATTATGAGTGATTCCCCCAAAAAGAAAGTATTTGCTGTTTCCGTTTTAAGAAGGGTTTTCCGGTTTGTGAAGCCCTATCAATCCTTTTTTTTTCTGAGTCTGGTACTGGCCATTGTGATGGCGCTTTTTGCACCTATCAGGCCTTTTCTGATTCAACTGACCATCGATAAAGCAACCGGGAGAAATATTCATATACCTCATTGGCTGGAATGGATACTATTTACACGGAACCTGGGAGATGCTACCCGCTTTATTATTGTGGTCAGTATTTTTCAGATTGTTTTTTTATTTATGGAAACCACGATTCGTTTCCTGTTCACATTTATAACGGCCTGGATGGGACAAAGTGTGGTAAAAGATATGCGTGTTGCCGTGTATGAGAAAATAGTGGGATTAAACCTTACCCAGTTTGATACTACACCGATAGGTACACTTACCACCCGAACCATAAATGATATAGAAAGTATCAATGATATTTTTTCGGATGGACTGATTCCGATCATTGCAGATTTATTAACGATTATCATCACCCTTGGAACCATGTTCTGGATGGATTGGAAGCTTACTTTGTTAAGTCTGGTTCCTTTTCCGATTATGATACTGGCTACTTATTATTTTAAGGAGAGTGTCAATAAAAGTTTTATCCGTGTGAGGAATGCGGTTGCGGCACTCAATGCATTTGTGCAGGAGCATATTACCGGCATGCAGGTGGTACAGGCATTTGCGGCGGAGGAAAGAGAATTTAGTAAATTCAAAAAGATTAATTCTGAGCATAGAAATGCAAACATCAAAGCTATTTTCGCGTATTCGGTATTCTTCCCAATTGTGGAAGTGGTGCTGGCCATCAGCACGGGATTATTGGTTTGGTGGATTGCGGACCGTGCTATCAATGCAGGATTACTGGTAGCGTTTATTTTATACCTCAACCAGATTTTTCGACCCTTGCGGGTAATCGCTGACAAATTCAATGTATTACAGATGGGTATGATTGCTGCAGAAAGAGTGTTTAAAGTAATGGATAATGAAGATGTAACTCCCGCACAATCAAAAGATGCTTATGCGCCCGAAGAAGTTAGGGGGCAGATTGGTTTTAAAGATGTTTGGTTTGCTTATAATGAACCGAATTATGTGCTGAAGGATATCAATTTTGAAGTAAAAGCAGGAGAAACGATTGCCCTGGTGGGACATACCGGAAGTGGCAAAACATCTATCATTAGTTTGCTGAACAGGCTGTATCATATCCAAAAAGGAGCCATTGAAATTGATGGCGTGAATATTGAGGATTTTTCGCTGGATATTCTTCGGAAAAGTATTGGGGTGGTTTTACAGGATGTATTCCTTTTTTCAGGGTCAGTGATGGACAATATTACTCTTCGAAACCCAAATATCAGCAGGCAACAGGTGATAGAAGCCGCAAAAATGATCGGCGTTCATGATTTCATTATCCAGTTACCCGGCGGGTATGATTATGATGTAATGGAAAGGGGAAACACCTTAAGTCTGGGGCAAAGACAATTACTGTCCTTTATAAGGGCCTTACTCTATAATCCATCCATTTTGATATTGGATGAAGCCACTTCTTCAATAGATACGGAAAGTGAGCGACTGATTGAAAAAGCGATTGACCAACTGATCTCGGGAAGAACCTCAATTGTAATCGCACATAGATTATCTACTATTCGTAAAGCAAACAAAATCATTGTTTTAGATAAAGGAGAAGTCAAAGAAATGGGAACGCATGAGGAGTTGTTACAGCTGTCAGGCCTATATGCCAAATTGCATGAAATGCAGTTTGAAAAGAAAACCAGTGGTGCAGGGATTATCGCATAAGATTTTTCCCATTTTCCCCTGAATCCTTTCCTTTTTTCATCACCATCCCCCTATCTTTGCCGCAAATTTAAGAACAGGTATGTCCCTTAGAAGCGTGAAATATTTACTGGTATTGACTCTCAGCCTTTTTGCGTTGTCTTTTTCCTCTGATTTGTTTGCCCAGGATACCCTCTCAAAAGAGGCCAAACCAGCGGCAGAAGGTAAAAAAGAAGGTTTTGATGCGGCAGAAGTGATTTTTGGTCATATCCTCGATAACCATGAGTATCATTTTACCTCTTACCATGATGAGCAGGGTAAAGAACATCATGTATCTATTCCATTGCCTATTATACTTTATTCAAAAGAGAGAGGGCTCACCGCTTTTCTTTCTTCTAATTTTGAGCATGGGGAAGCCAATTATCATGGATATAAAATAGGAAACGAGAAAATTATTGCCGTTAAAGAAGATGGAACCGAAGAGGCAAGTATTAAAGTGTATGATTTTTCAATCACACGTAATGTTGTTCAGATGATGATTTCTCTCGCTTTTCTTACCTGGCTGATGTTATCTATTGCGGCTTCATATAAGAAAGGATTGGGGGTTACTTCCGCACCAAAAGGAAAACAGAATTTATTGGAACCAGTGATTACGTTTGTTCGTGATGAAGTGGCTAAGCCGAACCTCGGTCATAAATACGAGCGTTACCTGCCTTATCTGTTGACTACATTTTTCTTTATTCTGGTAAATAATATATTTGGTTTGATACCCGGCACCGCAAACGTTACAGGAAATATTGCATTTACCGTAGTGTTGGGTCTGATTTCATTTGTGGTAATTTTATTTAGTACCAATAAGCATTTTTGGGGACATATATTCAATCCGCCCGGAGTGCCAGGTTTCGTGAAACCGATTTTGATACTGGTAGAGTTTTTGGGTGTATTTATTAAGCCTTTCGCCCTGATTATTCGTTTGTTTGCGAATATGGTTGCGGGTCACATTATTATCATCTGTTTGATTTCTTTGATTTTTATATTCGGGCAAATGAATGCATTTGCCGGATGGGGCACCACACCGGTAGCCATCGGGTTTACGGTGTTTATTTATTTTATTGAAGTATTGGTAGCGTTTCTGCAGGCTTTCATCTTCACCAATCTCACCGCTGTATTTATCGGCGCTGCGTTTGAGGGAGAAGATCATCATGAGGAAACGGCTCATCTGTAAACAAGTTTTTTTTAACTGTAAATAAAACGATCATGAGTTTAAGTACAATTTTGTTAGATGGCACAGCGAATGCAGGTGGTGCAATTGGTGCAGGTTTAGCAGCGATTGGTGCTGGATTGGGAATCGGACAGATTGGTAAAGGTGCTGTAGAAAGCATTGCACGCCAGCCTGAAGCGATGAACGATATCCGTGCTAATATGATTCTTGCGGCTGCCCTTGTAGAAGGTGCTGCTTTGTTTGGAATCATCGTAGGCTTCCTGGCAATGGTTTTGACGAAATAAGCTGTTGCTTACAAAAAAATCAAACTGCACCCTGCGCACAGGGCAATGGGTGCAGTTTACCTTATTATCCGCAAAGGATAATAGGCAATGAATCAGAATAAATTTTGGAGGATAATTTATGAAACTTCTTACACCAGATCCGGGGTTATTGTTTTGGACGCTGCTGGCGTTTATTATCGTTTTCGTCATTTTAGGCAAAATGGCATGGCCTGCAATTATTAAGGGATTGAAAGAAAGAGAAGAAGGGATTGCTGATGCAATTGCTACTGCTGAAAAAGTAAAAGCGGAAATGGCTACCCTCAAGAATGAAAATGAAGCCATGATGGCCCAGGCACGTGAAGAGCGCGCCGTAATGATCAAAGAAGCCAAAGAGCAGACTTTGAAAATGATCAGTGATGCGAAAGAC
>CAIWKU010000328.1 GCA_903913355.1 uncultured Bacteroidota bacterium
CGTGTTGTGCCATTAGAATTATTTAAAATTTACTATTGAATAAAAAACAAGCTAAGGAGGGTGCCAGATGAATAATTACTAATCAGTCCCTGTGGACGGCCTTTATTGGTTCGATGCCGGGCGAATGGCCCCAGCAAAAAAAATGATGCGAAGCACTCCCGCCGAGGGCGGGATTAGAAGCAATATTAGTCCCGCCAATGGCGGGATAACAGGGACGGGGCCTAGCGGCCGTGAGCGACACGGGGTTACGAATATTAATATGACTGAATTTTGATAGCACAACACTTTATTAATTAACAATTTAAAGTGGTACTCGGCTAAACAATTCAATTATCAATTGTTAATTACTCAATATCCTAGCCCTAAATCCCGCCCCTTCATCACCGCTGGTACGCCTTCGGATATCCATTTTGAGGGTTTATCGCCTTTAAGCATATAATCAAAGAATTGCTGTTCCCGGATTTGGATATCTTTTCGGTTCTTTCTTTCCATCAGGTTATGTACTTCATTGTTATACGTAAGCATCCATACTTTTTTGCCTAAACGACGCATACCCGCATACATTTCAATTCCCTGGTACCAGGGTACAGCATCATCCGCATCATTGGCCATAATGACTAAAGGAGTGGTTACTTTAGGAAGAGAGAATAAGGCTGAATTTTTTATGTATAGCTCAGGCTTCTCCCATAAAGTAGCTCCGATCCTGCTTTGTGATTTTTCGTATTGAAATTGTCTTACAATACCCGGTCCCCATCTTACACCACCATAGGCACTGGTCATATTGGCTACCGGTGCACCTGCCCAGGCTGCTGCATATAAATTCGTTTTGGTTATCAGGTAAACAATCTGGTATCCTCCCCAGCTTTGGCCTTGTAAACCAATTTTCGTGCTATCCACATATCCTTTCTTTACTACAGCCCTGGTTCCACTTAGTATATAATCGTATGCGCTCTGTCCCGGGTACCCGGTTTTATACCAGATATCGGGAACAAATACAATATACCCCCGACTCACAAAAAAGGGAATATTCAATGCAGAAGGTGTGGGTGCCGGAGAACGATAGTTGTATAAGGTTGTATTATTTCTTTCATAGAAATAGACAATCATCGGATACTTCTTTTTCGGATCGAAATCTTCGGGTTTATAGATAATTCCTTCAGTTTGCTTTCCGGTATACGCTGTCCATTTGAATAATTCCGAACTACCCCAATTGTATTGGCTTTGCTGCTGGTTGATATGGGATAACTGGGTAGCTGTCGTCAAAGGATTTAAGGTATATACATCCGGCGATTTTACATAGGTTTCTTTTGTAAAACTGTATACCTCTGCATCTTTTGCTTTTTGTACCAAGGCACCCACCGAAACAGGCTCTTTGAACAAGATATTGGTAGTATTCTTAGCAAGATCCAATACAGCCAGCCCACTACTCTTATCTTTTTCATCAAACACACGCAATAGTATTTTTTGTGTCGGCGTAATAAATCGTTCTTCTCTGTCAACATTAATATACCTGTATTCTATTTTATCTTTTCTCCCTGTTGTTAAACAAACAGATTTTGCCTTTCCTTCCGGGTCAATCTGCCAGATATCATACCTGTCATAGATATATACATATTTATCTCCTTCAGCCCATCTTACCACCCCATACGCATTGGGATCATCGGGCACATCGTTTTCTTCATCCACCAAAGAAGTTTTGATATCTCTTGCAACCGGGTTCAGTTTTTTGTCAATCGCATTATAGGCAAAGTATCCGTGTTTTACTTCATCGTAATACAATACATATTTACCCGAATAAGAAGGATAGAGTGCACTTCCTTTGAAATTTTTGACAATTAATTCCTGTTTCCCGGTTTCCGGATTAATCGCATAAATATCGCTGTAAGTGAATCCCTGCCATTGTCCGGCTATTCGTCTGCCTGTATCTGATGTTCCATAAAAAAAACTTCCATCCCCTTCTTTGGTTTGTAAAACAGACCTGAGTGCAGGATTCGCTAGTTGTACCATCTGCTGAGAAGCAAGATCAAAACGAGCGAGGTAAGATCGTTTTAATTCGCCATCCAATGATTTCAATTGTGCGGGTTGTATCTGGTCGTCATTATAATGCCAAACATCAAGACTTACCCTGTCAAATTCCGGAAGTGTTGTGTCTTTGGGTGGAATAATAACAGCTGTGCCAAAGAAAAGTCGTTGACCGCTTTTACTAAATCCCATGGTTTCACCCGCATTTCTGGCGGCTCTTCCCCCTCCCGTATTCGCAAATTCGGCAACTGTCCAGTTTGGCAATAACCCTTTGGTTCCACGGGAAGCCAGTAATACCGCACTATCCGAACCTGTTTTATAATAATAGAGTTTATAGAATTTTTGTACGGCTTTTGTACTGCTATCACGTTCTGCAATAAATGCTATCTGCGAGCCGGTTTCATCCAGTACATAAGATTTTGCATCGTTGAATTTTTTAAAAATCGTTGTGCTTACATTATTGGTCAAATCCAGTTTTACTACCGATGCCAAAGAGCTGGAATCATTCTGTTTGCGGGATGTTTCATACAGCAGCACCTGACCGTTTTTACTGAAATAATATTCTGTAACCAATTGAATAGATCGTGTTTTACCGGTAGCAAGATCTTTCAATACCAATTCCGTACCTTCTTCAACAACTTCATCAGGCGTAGTTGCGGAAGCAGCACCAGCACGACCGGCATTGCCTGTGGTTGCACGGACTTCGGGTTTTGGAGACTGCAATACAGACATTCCTTTGAGTTTGGCATCATTGGCTTTATTGCGGATACTATCGGCAATATGCACGAGGCTATCGGCAATGGAAACCATGGCATTGATTCTGCTAATTGAGTCAAGTTCCATTTTTCCGTTTTTCCTGGATGGGTCTGCAAGCGGTTTTTCCATCAGGTAAGCCAGCCAATTATTTCCCCCTTCTTCCGGTGTTTTGAAATTTTTGACACGGGCAGTTTTCACCAATTGCCTTTTGCTGATATCATAGATAGCCAAACTATCCTTTGGCATATCATCCGGCCGCTTTTTTTTGATTCTGGCATCACGGGTATCTTTAAAATAAGGTTTAATCTTACAAATTATATACTTGCTATCCTCAGTAATCATGGCCCCGTATCCTCTCGGGATCTCTTTTTTCTCTTCTCCATTTACCGATTGAATCACCAGCACTCCATCTCCTTCCTGTGGATTAATCGTATAAATCACCCATTTCCCATCATTACTGATGGCTTTTTCACCAATGCTCTGCCATCCGTCATATACAGAATGATCCAATGGCTTTTTTTGTGAAAAGGATACAATTGAGAAACTTAAAAAAATAAGGAAGGCAAAGGTTTTCATGCGCAGTCATTTTTGTCTGATTCCGAAGATAATTAAACATTGGAATAAGCCATTTGTAAAACAGGAGTATTTGATAAGCGGGGAAGTATTCTAATGGTGAGCAGCTTTTTTTTGCACGATTCTCGCCATTTGTAATACTACGGATAAGGCAATCAACCCAAAACCCACATAAAAACTAATTCCCAGTTCCTTATTTTCTTTAAATAGAACAAATGCGAGAATGATACCATACACAGGTTCCAGGTTAAGAGTAAGGTTTTGTGTGAAAGCAGAAATTCGCTGTAAAGCCTGCAGCATCAGGTCCATTGCCAACACCGTGCAAAGCCAGCTAAGTATTATTAACCATATCCAATCCTTCCAGACCGGAAAAATATAGGTGGTAGGAAAGTAATGCAGATAAAAAGGCATTCCGATGGTAAGAATCAATAAACCACCACTCAATTGATACAACATAACCGTTTTTGCTCCGGCAATTTTGACGTTCTTTTTGGTAAGTACCGAGAACAGTGATGCCAATACTGCAGAAACTAATCCCAGCAAAATCCCTGTCCGGTAACGGGTATCAAAATGAAAAATCAATAAAATGCCAGAGAGGCTAATCAACCCCAAACCGGTTTCTGACCAGCTGAATAATTTTTTGGTAAGCAGGGGTTCCAATATGGCCGTGAATAATCCTACGGAAGCAAAACAAACCAGGGCAATGGAAACATTCGCTATTTTGATACTGCCATAGAAGAATACCCAATGCAAGGCAATTAAAGTGCCAATCCCCAATAATTTCCAGACGGATGCAGGTGATATGAGTTCGAGAGAGCGTTTGATAGATAGCCAGGCAAATAATGTAATCACCGTAATCAGTATCCTGTACCAGACAAGTAATCCTTCATTTAATTGAATCAATGCGCCCAATGCACCGGTAAACCCAGCCAGGAAAACAGAGATATGCAATTTAATCAACGCCTGCTTCATGGTTTAAAGAAACAGAATATTCTTGTAGCCAGGCCATTTGCGATAAAATAAACTGTATTATATTGTAATGATTTAAATATTAGTGCTTACTAACATCAAAAAAAAGTAATGAATCCGATCATCAGCCTAAAGAATGTTTATAAAAACTATGGAGCCAAACAGGTATTAAAAGGGATCAATCTTTCGATCTATCCCGGGCAGGTTATAGGCTATATCGGTCCGAATGGTGCAGGGAAAAGCACAACCGTTAAGATTTTATGTGGACTGATTTCAGATTATGAAGGAGAGGTTTTGATAGACGGAATCAATCTTCAGGACGATCCCGTTGCAGTAAAAAGTAAGATTGGCTATGTACCAGAGCTGGCAGAATTATACGATGTATTAACGCCTGTTGAATTTCTTGGATTTATGGCCCAGTTGTATAATATGCCGGAAGAACTGGCGAGTGATCGAATCAATCGAATGTTAACCGCTTTTGGCCTAGAAGCCAGCATGCACCAACGGATGGATACGTTTAGTAAGGGTATGCGGCAAAAAGTGCTGATCAGTTCCGGACTATTACATAACCCGGATATTATTATCCTGGATGAACCCCTAAGCGGACTGGATGCAAACAGTGTAATTATTGTGAAAGACCTGATCAGTAAACTGGCCAAAGAAGGGAAAACCATTTTTTATTGCAGTCATATGATGGATGTAGTTGAAAAAGTTAGCGATCGAATTATTCTGATCAATGAAGGAGTGGTAATAGCCGATGGAAGTTTTGAGGAGTTGAAAGAACAACAGGGTAATCAAAGTCTTGAACAAATTTTTGCCCATATGACAGCAAAAGATTCACTTTCAGATGCTGCCGATGAGTTAATGAACGCTTTTGGAAAATAAACCAGACCCTGATGAATATTGTCAATAGATTTTTTCTAAAACTGTTATTACTTCCTTCTGGTTTTTACCGTAAGATGGGTGTGAATACTGATCATCTGGATACGATACTTTCGTTTAAACTAATCATGGATGACCGCCGACCCAATAGTATTCACCAAACACGTCAAAAGAAACAAGTTAAACCAATCAGCTTTGCTACTTTGGGGTTAATGCTTTTCTCGGTTATTTTAGGTTGTATATTTTTGACAAGTTTTGCAGTTGGGAACGATGATATCACGAAACTGACCATCTATTTCTCCTTTTATATTTTTGTTTTAGCATCTACCCTGATCACTGATTTTACATCAGTTTTGATTGATGTTCGGGATAATATGATTATACTCCCGAAACCCATCAATGACAAGACATTTGTACTGGCCAGGTTATTGCATATTATTATACATGTATCAAAAATCGTTATCCCGATGAGTTTGCCGGGAATGATTTTTATCGCAGTAATGCATGGTGCGCGTAGCTTATTTCCTTTTATTTTTTTAATTCTTTCCGCCACGCTGTTTACTATTTTCCTGATCAATGCTATGTATATTTTGATTCTGCGGTTAACAACACCGCAGAAATTTAAATCCATTATCAGTTATTTTCAGATTGGATTTGCGATTGTATTTTATGGTGGCTATCAACTCGTACCCCGACTCATCAACAAAGCTGCACTTGCGGGATATTCAGTCAGTTCCTCTACCTGGGCTTTATTTGCTCCTTCCTATTGGCTAGCGGGCAGTTGGCAGTTCATGAAAGGTCCTGATTATACAGCTTTCGGATTTGTTTGCTTACTAATCAGAGATC
>CAIWKU010000329.1 GCA_903913355.1 uncultured Bacteroidota bacterium
TAGTATTATCAGGGAACTCCAACACTAACGGAAAGATTTCTGTATCTGATAAAGTGGTTGGCGTATCCATTTTTTCTAATTCCTCATATGACAGATCCAGATACGTATTTGATTGATCGGTGTGTGTGTACTTGTTTATATTTTCCTGGTTGGCATAGTATTTTTTACTGCTGTTGGCTCCCGCTACCCATTGCCAACTACAGGCATTACTGGCCCAATCACCATCCAGCAAATGATAATACATCCATTTTGCCGGATGATACCAGTGTGATTTTGCAATATTACAGGCCAATGAAGCCGTATACATACGGCAATGGTTATGCATGTAGCCCGTTTGGTATAATTGTTTTATGGCGTGATCAATGCCTTCAATTCCGGTATTGGCTGTAACAATTTGTGCCGAAATTCCGTGGTTAGTAATTGGGGTTTGTGCCTGCCTGATTTCAGTATTCAAGTTCTTATGCTGCGCCACTCTTTGAAAATAATCACGCCAGCATAACTCCTTTACAAAAGATTCGATCTGCCCTAGATGATACCCTTTTTGTAAAACTGCTTCCAAAACCTGGCGGGTGCTAATCACCCCTCTTGAAATATAAGGAGACAAACGGGTGATAGATCCATCCACATAATTACGCGTGTTTGCATATTTTACCGGATCTATCTGCTGTATCTTTTCGATAATTGCATCGTAAGCAGTTTCAAATACAATTTCCATCTACCGCTTACTGATTTTGTTCATGGTGATTAATTTCTGCAGGCTTGATTTAAACCGGGTTATATCGGGACTTCTTTTTTGGAGGTGCTTCTGACTAATACCACTATTTACCCGTTTTCTCCATAAATGAAAACTACTTCGCTTTAGTTCTTTGCGCATTAAGGCAATTACCTGTGCCTCAGAAAAACCAAACTGAAGTTTGATGGCTTCAAAAGGAGTTCGGTCTTCCCATGCCATTTCTATTATACGATCAATATCTTTTGGGTTATGCATATATTGTTAAAAAAATCAGATTGCGTGATACTTATCTGTATGGAACTGGTTATTGATTTACCAGGTCGCTTCTTTGTATTTTTTTTAGATTTTCAATGGATTGATTCAAAAGCAAATCAATGTTTTTTTCTATTGTATCAAAATTTCCCCTTTTTTACCAGGTATGTTTGCCAAAATGGTCTGCCTTTCCCCCTGGCAGCCGATAAAGTATCATCCAGCCAAGCCATGTTAAAAAAATCCCATGTTGGCCTATTTATATCTCCACCTTCAGAGTTTGGGCTAATCATTATCCTGCTTTCAATGACAGTATCCCTTTAAGTAACATTTCTCAGCCCAATTTTGTTTAGTAATTCTTATAGTGAATTGCAATAAGGATGGCAAGTATCTTTCTAGAGGGCAAAGATTCCACCTAAGCGGGAAGCCCTTTGGGCGGGATTCATTTTTTGGAGACTTTGCTGGAAAAGAAGCCTACCTAAGCACTGGATTAACTTACTCTGTATAGTATCATTACTTCGTTATCATGCTCGTTGATATAAAAGGAAAATGGCCTGTTTCGAAATACATCCAGCTTTTTATTTTCCCCAAGCTTTACAAGCGCCTTATGCAATA
>CAIWKU010000330.1 GCA_903913355.1 uncultured Bacteroidota bacterium
TGGATTGCAAAGGATGTGGCGGAATACTATCCATCTTTTTTTGGTTACTGGAAAAAAGTAGAAAAGCATTTAAAAAATAAATAGGATACAGTGATTGTACAAAAAGACGAAATAGAACAATTCGAAAAACACTACAGAACAGCATTTGTTAATTCGTTAGCCGGTTTCCGTCAGGCAGTATTGGTGGGTACCCTGTCAGCTGAAGGCAAAACCAACCTGGCCATATTTAATTCGTTAATACACCTGGGTGCTAACCCCGCTTTATTCGGATTGATCAGCAGACCCGACAGTGTTCCCAGGGATACTTTGCAAAATATACTGGATACAAAAGAATATACCTTGAATTATGTAAGGGCAGACCAGTTTGAAAAAGCACACCAAACCTCTGCCCGGTATGAAAAAGGTATTTCTGAATTTGAAAAAGCAGGATTCACCCCAGTTTTTCTATCCAATTGCCATGCTCCTTTTGTAAAAAATGCCATTGTAAAAATTGCGATGAAGTTTGAACAAAGTATTCCGATTCCTTTGAATGGAACGATACTGATTAGCGGAAGCGTTCAGCAGGTTGAGATAGACGCTTCACTGGTTGGCCCGGATGGGTATATTGCTTTATCCGAAGCAGAGGTATTAATCAGTCATGGGCTGGATGCCTATTTTGTTTCAAAACCCATCGGCCGCCTGCCTTATGCTAAACCCTGAATATACGATCCATTAAAACCACTCTTTTGAAAAATAAAAAGAAAGCATTTCTGCCCCAAAAGATTTGTATCGTATGTAAACGCCCGTTTACCTGGCGAAAAAAATGGGAGAAGGTTTGGGATGAAGTAAAATATTGTAGTGATAAATGTAAGATGAATCGGAATAAAAATGAATAGAGTAGGTCTTATCTTTCCACATCAACTATTTGAGCAACCGATGATTGCTTCAAAATGTGAATGTATTTACCTGGTTGAAGAACCTCTTTTCTTTCGACAATATACATTTCATAAACAGAAAATAGCTTTTCACAGGGCCAGTATGAAGTTTTATGAGAGTTATTTGCAGTCATTGCAGAAACAGGTTGTATACATTGAATCATGTAACCCATTGGCAGATATCAGAACACTGATTCCTTATCTAAAAGCGAAGGGTTTTCATTCAATTGAATACATAGACACCTCAGATTACTGGCTAGAGAAAAGAATTGCCAAAGCATGTTTACTACATGGACTTAATCGAACAATGAATGTAAGCTCCCTTTTTTTAAATACATCCGCAGAAATCGAATCCTATTTTTCTAATAAGAAAAAATTTTTTCAAACAGATTTTTACCGGCACCAGCGCCAGAAACGCAATATATTATTAGATGAACAGGGAAACCCATTAGGAGGCAAGTGGACGTATGACAGTGAAAATCGATTAAAATATCCAAAACACAAAATACCCCCGGCTAGTCTTTTTTTACAGCCTAATCTATTTTATAAGGAGGCAATTGAGTACACGGAAAAATATTTTTCTGCTAACATCGGTAACCTGAATGCGGATTTTATTTATCCGACTAGTTTTACTGAGAGTAAAAATTGGCTTCAAACATTTTTCAAAGAAAGGTTTTCAGAATTTGGCGAATATGAAGACGCCATTGTTTCAAAGGAAAATATACTGCACCATAGTGTGTTAACCCCAATGATGAATGTGGGGTTATTAACTCCCTTATTCGTTATAAACGAGGCTTTGGATTATGGCAACAGGTGTAATATCCCATTGAATTCGCTGGAAGGGTTTATCAGGCAAATCATCGGATGGAGAGAATTTATCAGGGGTGTTTACCAGGTAAAAGGCACCCAGGAAAGAACAAGCAATTACTGGGGATTCACCCGAAAAATTCCAGCCTCCTTTTGGAATGGAACAACGGGAATCGATCCCATTGATATAACCATCAAAAAGATTTTGCAATCAGGATATTGTCATCATATAGAGCGATTAATGGTACTGGGAAATTTTATGCTTTTATGTGAATTTGATCCAGATGAAGTTTACCGATGGTTTATGGAACTTTTTATAGATGCCTATGATTGGGTAATGGTACCTAATGTTTATGGAATGAGCCAGTTTGCGGATGGAGGCTTAATGGCAACTAAACCCTATATAAGTGGAAGTAATTACCTGATGAAAATGAGTGACTATCCAAAAGGTAAATGGCAAAATATATGGGATGGATTGTTTTGGAGATTTATGCATGTTCATAGGAGTTTCTTTTTACAAAATCCACGATTATCGATGTTAATCAAAAGTTTCGATAAAATGACAGAATCCAAA
>CAIWKU010000331.1 GCA_903913355.1 uncultured Bacteroidota bacterium
ATGTGAACAAAGAATAGAAAATCAATTTTACTAAACCAAGAGGCATGAAGCTAAGTATAATTCGTTTATTGGAATAGGTAAAACTGATTCTTTAAGAGATATCAAAATTAAAAACAAAGAGGAAAGGTTAGTAACCTTTCCTCTTTCGTGCCCAGGAATGGATTCGAACCATCACATCCTTGCGAACGCTGCGACCTGAACACAGTGCGTCTACCAATTTCGCCACCTGGGCAAGGGGCATTCATTAATAATTAACAATTAATAATTATTCAGGGGTGCAAATATAGGAGTAAGACTTTTACCTGCCAAGCTATTTTTCTATTATATAACCAAGAGGCTGCATCCGCGGATATCAGTATTGTCTAAGCGACCCCAGACTTCAAAACTGCCATCTTCATATACCCTCCCTACGTCTTCGGTGGCTATAAAGGAGCAACTGTAGATATTGGCTAAATCTATTACCTGCAATAAGCCGGTACCGCTTTCTTTTACCAGTTTAGGGTCCTCTTCATCGCGGATCATTACCTTCATCCAGGGTGGACAATAAAACCTTCCCTCCCCTTTTGAATAAGCCTGACTGAGTAATTCGGTCATACCGTATTCTGAATGCACCAGATCAACCCCTAGTCCGGTCTTCAGCAAAGCATGTACTTCTGGGCGGGTAAGTTCTTTACGACGCCCTTTCATGCCGCCTGTTTCCATAACAACTGTATTTTTTAACTGTTGTGGATATGCCTCCGCAAAATCCAGCAATCCGAAGGTTACACCTATTAACAGGGTTTTCTGACCCAGTGCTTCCAGTTTCTGCAGGGTTTGGGATAGTTTCTCTAATTCATCCAGGTAAAAACCACTTTCGGGGTGATTAGTGGACCGAATCAACCGATCGGCCATTACAACCAGGGAAGAATGCTTTCTTTCGAGGTAAGAAGGCAATAATGCCAATATACACCAGTCACTTTCCTCCCCATAAAACAAACGGAATGCCTTCTCAAAGCTTTTTTGATAAATAGCCGCATCCTTTATCAAATGTCTGCTGTTAATGGTTTGGGTGGTTCCACTACTCTCAAAAATCAGCTCTGGCTCAAAATGAGTGCTAGTAATCATATGTGTTTTAAAGAAAGAAATAGGCAACGCAGGAATGTCCGTGAGTGTCTTTATTTCATTAGGGCCGATTCCTGAAAGCTGACACCATTGTCTGTAAACCGGATTATGGTCATATTGAAAAGAAAATAGTTCACGGCATTTTTCAGTGAAAAGTCCGGGTGAAACAGAGAAAATATTGTTAACATCGATTGAAGCCACTGCTTTGTATTGTAATGTTTTAACTAAATTTGAGTTTGACAATGAAACGAATGAAGACAAAATTATTAATACTATTGGCAATCCCGGTCATCTTTTATGGTTGCACCAAAGATTCCTATACATCTGCACCACAGATTTCTATTAAAAGTATTAATAGTTCAAAACTGAGTACGGGTGATTTACTTCTGATAGATATCAATTTTACAGATAAAGAAGGTGATATTTCCGATACGCTCTGGATCCAGAAATTTTCTAGAACCTGTCCCAATACTGCTGGTGTACAATTTACAAGCGCAAATAAAGTCCCGGATTTTACAGCAACTTCTAACCTGAAAGGGGTATTGGAAGTGGGCTATGCGTATAATTCCAATATCAGCGGATATAATACAATTTCAGGTTGTGGCAATAAAAATGACACGGCTTATTTTAAAATCTGGCTCAAAGACTTAGCCAACCATGTAAGTGATACCATCATCACATCAAATATTATTTTACTAAAATAGTCCGGTTTGAATGGGTTCATCAAATCATTATTCTTCGGAAACTACTTTTACGGTATTTGTGTAGTTGCTTTATCTATTGAAGCCAGTTTACAGCAACATGTTCCCCTAAACTCTTCTTTGTATTATTTATTTGTATTTACTGCCACTGTTTTATACTATACCCATGCATATATATCCGAAGAAATAACTGTTTCGGGTAATAAAAGAGCCAATTGGTATTATGAGCATAAATCAACGATTATACAATCCCAGATATTTTTTTCTCTGGTATTAGGCATTACTGCAATTGTTTTATATATCAGGATGGGCGCAAACCTAAATCAGCTTACCTGGTTTCAATGGTGTTTACTGGGGTTTTTCCCGTTGGTAGCTATTTTATACTACGGGGGGCTGATTCCCGGGAAAACAAAGAATAATCTTCGCAACCAGGGCTGGCTCAAACCATTTGCCATTGGTTTTGTATGGGCAGGTGCTGTAACGGTATACCCTGTACTGGCAAAAAGCATAGAAGACAAAACCCCCTATTCTCCCGGCTATACACAGGCTTTGCTTTTTCTGAAGAACTTCATGTTTATTACAATGTTATGCATCATGTTTGATATAAAAGATTATGCCTCCGATCATAATAAAAGACTAAAAACCTTTGTTGTACAATTTGGATTGCGGAAAACCATATTTTATGTGTTAATCCCGCTTAGTTCTATAGGTTTGGGGACCTTTGTCCTGTTTGCCATTTTACGTGATTTCCCCTTGTTTAGAATACTGGTTAACACTATTCCCTTTCTATTGTTAATAACTGTTGCCTACTCATTACACCAACGTAAAAGTATTCTCTATTATCTTGCAATCATTGACGGACTGATGCTGGCAAAATCGGTTTGCGGTATCCTAGGTATGACCTTTATAAATTAATATTATGGCAAAATCGAAAACAACCAAGACAAAATCTCTGATTACGGATAAATCATTGGCTTTTCTGAAAGAATATATCAGCACCCCTTCTGCGGTGGGATTTGAGACGGGTGGCCAGAAAGTGTGGCTGGAATATATAAAGCCGTATGTTGACAGCTTTTTTACAGACCCTTATGGTACCGCTGTAGGTGTGATCAATCCTACAGCTCCATTTAAAGTGGTGATAGAAGCCCATGCGGACGAGATCAGCTGGTTTGTGAACTATATCAATGACCAGGGTCTGATTTACCTGAAAAGGAACGGCGGGGTTGATCATCAGGTAGCTCCTGCCAAAAGGGTTTGGATTCATGGCAAAAAAGGTCCGGTAAAAGCCGTTTTTGGATGGCCAGCCATTCATACCCGGATGAGTAACCCGGAGCAGAAAGAACCACAACCCAAAGTGGATAATTTAAGCCTGGATTGTGGCGCCAGAAGCAAAAAAGAGGTAGAAGCATTGGGCATACATATTGGTGCGGTGGTTACTTATGAGGAAGGATTTGAGGAACTGGCCTACGATTATTATATCGGCAGGGCTTTTGATAACCGTGTTGGCGGATTTATGATTGCGGAAGTAGCCAGGTTATTGAAAGAAAACAACAAGAAGCTCCCTTTTGGTCTATATGTAGTCAATGCTGTTCAGGAAGAAATTGGACTTAGGGGTGCCGAAATGATCGCCAGAAGAATAAAACCTGATATCGCGATCATCACTGATGTTACTCACGATACCAGTACCCCCATGATCAGTAAGATCATAGAAGGAGATATACAGTGTGGAAAAGGACCCTCGCTGGCGTATGCTCCTGCCATACATAATAAACTTTTGAAAATAGTTCAGGATGTAGCAGAAAAGAATAAAATCCCTGTTCAGCTAAGAACCCTTAGTCGCAGTACAGGTACGGATACTGACAGTTTTGCCTATGCAAATGATGGCTGTCCTTCTGTATTAATCTCTATTCCACTAAGGTATATGCATACTCCGGTAGAAATGTTGCACAAAAAAGATATTGAAGAAACCATCAAACTGATGTACCAGACCCTGTTAACATTAACCCCGAAAACTAACCTGAGTTATTTATAAGGGATTTTGTAAAAACAGAGAAATCTATCCATATTTTTATCTTTTGTATTTTTGACATCCTATGAACTGGGTTGAAAAACAAACCATACGAATTGCAATACTTGACCTGTACGAAGGCGTCCCTAATCAGGGCATGCGTTGCATACGCGATATTATCTACCACTGGGGTGAGAGCAACCAATTTAACGTGGTTTATCACGAATTTGATGTAAGACAGAAACTGGAAGTGCCTGATACATCCTATGATATTTACATATCGAGCGGGGGGCCAGGCTCTCCGCTGGATACAGTAGGCAATGATTGGGAAAATAAATATTTCGAATGGCTGGAAAATATAGAAAACTGGAACCTTGGCCCGGACAGTTTTCCGAAGAAACATGTGCTTTTCATTTGTCATAGTTTTCAACTTACCTGTCGTTATTATGGTGTAGGAACAGTTTGCAAACGAAAATCCACTGCTTTTGGAGTTTTCCCGATACATATGATGGAAGAGGGAAAAGAAGAAACCGTATTTGAAGGATTAAAGGATCCATTTTATTCTGTAGACAGTCGCGATTACCAGGTAATTGAACCCAATCATACCCGCTTAAGGGAAATGGGTGGTCATATACTGGCCATTGAGAAAAACAGGCCCCATGTTCCCTACGAAAGAGCCATTATGGCTATCCGTTTTAACCGTTATTTTCTAGGTACCCAGTTTCATCCCGAAGCTGATGCAACTGGTATGAGCATGTACCTGCAAAGAGAAGATAAAAAAAAGACGGTTATCGAGAATCACGGGGAGCCCAAATGGACCAGTATGGTAGAACAATTGGGAGACCCTGATAAAATTATGTGGACCTATTCCCATATCCTCCCCAATTTCCTAAACCTTGCCTCCAACGAACTCATCGAAGCCTAATCAGCCTATTTAATATACTTCATACCTTTACTCTCCAAAAAATTTACAAAAGCCAAAAGCCAAAAGCCAAAAGCCAAAAGCCAAAAGCCAAA
>CAIWKU010000332.1 GCA_903913355.1 uncultured Bacteroidota bacterium
AAAATACGACTTTCTTTTCTCCGTCAGCAAATTAAAAAAGCGCCTGGACAGCCTAATCTTTCTTTGGCAGATTTTATTATCCCAAAATCCTTTGGCAAAAAAGATTTTATAGGCGCATTTGCCGTTACCATTCATGGTATTGAGGAACATGTAAAAAAGTTTGAGCAAAACCTGGATGATTATAATAAAATTATGCTACAGGCCCTTGCCGACAGGTTGGCAGAAGCTTTCGCAGAAGCCTTGCACCTGCAAACAAGGAAAGAGTTCTGGGGATATGGTGCAGATGAGCAATTAAGTAATGAAGAACTCATTAAGGAGCAATATATGGGCATCCGGCCGGCACCAGGATATCCTGCATGCCCTGATCATACAGAAAAATATAAATTATTCGATCTATTACAAGCTACTGAAACGATTGGCATTGGGTTGACCGAAAGTTTAGCCATGTACCCAGCTTCCTCTGTATGTGGTTGGTATTTTTCCAATCCCCAGAGTCAATACTTTGGTGTGGGAAAAATTCAGAGAGACCAGCTTGAGGATTATGCAAAACGAAAAAATATGTCTATCGAATTAGCAGAAAGATGGCTAAGTCCTGTTCTTGAATAACTAAATTTGTATAATTATTATCAGAAATAAGAATTGTATGCGCGCTACGAGGTTAGTTTTTTGTGTGTTAATGATCATCCCTTTCATTACCGTTGCACAGGAACAAAAAAAGAAAAAAGAAAGAAAAGGGGAGTTTTATTTTTCCTGGGGATATAATAAAGAATGGTATACCAATTCAAATGTGAGGGTTAGTCAGCCAGGCTTACATAACAATTATACCCTCAATAATGTGCAATCTCATGATCATCCGGGATGGGATGAAGGAAGCCTCTTAAAAATACCACTCAGCATTCCGCAGTATAATTACCGGGTTGGCTATTTCTTTGATAAAGAGAAGGGACTTGCCTTTGAGATCAATTTTGACCATACCAAACATATACTTACTGATGGTCAGCAAATGAAATTAACCGGTACGCTCAATGGCAGGTCGGTAGATACTTCCATCAATTTCTCTAAAGCAAATGGTTTTTATTATTACCTGAATAATGGGGCAAATTTTTTGCTTTTTAATATTGTAAAAAGATGGCATTGGCTACAAAGCAGTAATAAAAATTTCGTTCTTGATGCACTTGCCAAAGGCGGAGTGGGTCCACTGATACCCCATGTTGAAAATAGTTTATTTGGCCAGTTAAACGACAAAGGCTTTCAACTTGGTGGTTGGAATATGGGGGTTGAAGGGGCTGTTCGAGCTACTTTTTATAAGCACCTATATTTAGAGTTTACCAATAAAATAGATTACGCACGATACTCCGGTCTTAAAGTTTACCAGGGCACTGCTACTGAAGCATTTGGTACTTATGAAATGGTTCTGAATTTAGGATATACGATTCAGGCAGGTAAAAGGATACACTGATATGGAAACTACTTCAATAAAAGAGCACTATCTTTTTTCTAATAACCACCATAATCTTTTCCGGGGTTTAACCGTAAAATGATTGGCGATATATGCCTGAATGTACTGCATGGCTTCATCAATATCGTCGGTTAATAATAAAAGTTTTTTATCATCGGCAGCGATGGTTTTTTCTTCAACCATCTTATCAAATACCTCTACCAGGGGTTGGAAAAAATCTTTTCCAAAAAGAACAATTGGAAAATCATTGATCACTTTTGTCTGAGCTAAAGTAATGGTTTCAAAGAATTCATCCATGGTACCAAAACCTCCTGGCATGATAATAAAAGCATATGAATATTTTACCATCAGTACTTTTCTGGTAAAAAAATAATTGAACGTAAGCCATTTGGTCATATACGGATTGGGGTGTTGCTCATAGGGTAATTTAATATTACACCCAACCGATGCTCCATCGTTTTCAAAAGCACCCCTGTTGGCTGCTTCCATAATGCCCGGTCCGCCACCTGTCATGGTAGTAAAACCCAGTTCGGCAATACGTTTCCCGAATTCCCTCGCCACTTTGTAATAATGATGGTCCTCTGTAAACCTGGCCGAGCCAAAAACAGTTATACATGGTCCCATAAAATGAAGGGTCCTGAACCCTTTGATAAACTGTGTGAAAACATCCCACGCAAACAGAAATTCGTTCATTCTTGGCTTAGGGCCATCCAGATAAACCGATGCTTTTGCCGGAATAATACGCTTATTATTTTCCATAAACTCTTAACTTTCAATATTGAGTTAATTTAGCATAAAATTTGCTGCTATAAACTTAAGATTAACTTAGCTGTTTATGCAAGTAAAAAACAAATACTTCTTTTTGCTTCTGTTATTGCTTGTACAAATGAGCAATGCCCAGAAAAAAATTAAACTTGAACAAGTAACCTGTTTTTCATCGGTTGGGCCAATTATGAATTATTGGCAAAACGAACAGGTAAAAACTTCATTTATAAATGACCTTAGGCAGGTGCTTCTAACTAAAGCCTCTCTTATTATCCCTGATACACTCAAAGTTCCCCCCATTTCAATTGCCAAAAGTTTGCTGGGCTCAGATCATGCAAAGATCTTTTTTACAGATCCCGATACCAGTACGTTACATCTATATTTAGATATTTATGAGATAGACCCAATCAGCTTTTTTTCAAAAGTTTATAAGAATTCAAGAGATACGAATCTGGTTAAAAGATCAAGGAGTGTTTTTGTTCTAGAAGCCTGGCTATTCGATAGTAAGAAAAAGAATTTATTCAACGAATCACTTGATATAAGTGTAATCCCTTCTGAAACATTGGGTATGGGTAATTTATTTACCAATAGTCTGCAATACAATATGCTGGCAACGATACCCATCGGGTTTACTGCAATGTTAAAAACCGGTTGGAATATACTATTTGATACAAGCAGTAATATTCAGCTCGTAGAAATGAAAGTGCCATCGGCTTTTATGGCCGATAATTATATTCAGCCTCTTACTTTACAAAAAGATAAGATTCTTGTAAAAACAAAAAAGGATATTAGCACATTTCGATATTTAGATAAAATTGAAATGATCCGAATGGGCGACCTTTTATATGAAGAGCTAAAAACCAAAGGGAAGAGCAGTCAGAAGTATCCTTTAGATATAGCAAATGCAATAGAAAACGCAAGCAATTCTTCAGCATCTGATTTTGTATTCACCAGTCAGATTTGTCGCGATGTGATCCGGGATAAGAATTACCTGGTTAAACTTTTCGTACAGGTAAATCCTTATTCCCATCCAGCCAATCCAGATCAAATGTTTACTAATTTTTTGCCTGGAAATTTACACCTGCTTTTAAATGATAAGGATACAATAGCCAACTTTACAATTGAAAAACGTGTTACTGATATTTCAGGAAAAAAAATATTTCCCGGGAAAGTATCCAACGGAGTTGATACGAGCTCATTTTTTATTTTAGATAAACAGTCAACCGGCTGGCCTGTTACCTATAATTATGTCGTACTAGGTTTGATAAATAAGCAGGTTTTTTCTATTCAATGTAGTGGAAGTGATAACAGTATTAAAGAGATCTACCTTAATGAGAAATTAGTTTGCATTGCACAGGGTATATTTAATCCGGAAAAATTTGTGGTGTTTGACCCTCAATTGGCTCCTGAATTATTAAACCAACTATTGATTATTGCATTTAACCACTTCTTTATTTAATACAAACCAACTATATGCGTATCATCTCTTACAATGTTAATGGTATCCGCTCTGCCATCAATAAAGGGTTTATTGAATGGTTGAAAACGGATCCCGCAGATATCATTTGTTTACAGGAAACCAAAGCTGTAAAGGAAAATATAGATACTCAGCCTATCGAAGACCTGGGCTACCAGACTTACTGGTTTTCTGCTCAAAAAAAAGGATATAGCGGGGTAGCTATTTTCACTAAAATAAAACCAGATACTATTGAATATGGGCATAAACTGGAACAGAGCGATTTTGAAGGAAGGGTAATACGAGCCGATTTTGGAAACCTTACGCTGATTAATGCCTATTACCCATCCGGAACCAGTGGAGAGGAAAGACAAACTTACAAATACCAATGGCTGGATGAGTTTTTTGATTACTTACAACTACTTAGAAAAACCCGGCCGCAACTGGTAGTAGTGGGTGATTATAATATAGCCCATACGCCTATTGATATACACGACCCCAAAGGGAATAAAAACTCTTCCGGTTTTTTACCTGAAGAAAGAGCCTGGATGGATAAATTTCTTCAAAATGGATGGATAGATACTTTCCGCTCGCTTCATCCGGAAACCACAGGAGCTTATTCATGGTGGAGCCAGCGTTTTCCTTCAGTAAGATTACAGAATAAAGGATGGCGGATTGACTATATCTGCATCACAGATACTTTGAAAATGAAACTAAAAGACGCCCGCATCTATCCCGATGTTAAACAGAGTGATCATTGTCCTATTTACGCTGAGATAACCCATTAAGCCCAATAATTGCGGATTGTATAATAAAATACGATGAATACATGTATATCTATAATATTACCACCAAAGTAAGTTGGTCAATTCAGGAAGACTGGGTAAAATGGATGAAAGAAACACATATACCCGAGATCATGCAGACGGGTTGTTTTACAGAACATCGCTTTGTTCAGTTATTGGAAACTGATGAATCGGAGGGGCCCACTTACGCAACACAGTTTCATGCCCCCAGCTTAGAAGATTATAACATGTATCTTTCTCAATTTGCACCCGCCCTTCGCTCAGATGCCATCAAAAAATGGGGCGATCATTTTATTGGTTTTCGATCACTGATGAAACTTGTGCATTGAGTGTGGAAACTTTAGCAAATTCATTTTGGTAATCATAAATCTTCGTTATATTCCGCTGAAACTCGCTAGGGTATTGAATTTCAGCTCATATACACTGAAACCCTTGCCCACAAAGGGTTTCAGTAAATTGAGTTGTAAAAACAGGTTAATTTTCATTTTTAAAATCGGCTGAAATCCTTTATACATAAGTGTTTTGCAGGAAATAAACGAATTTTAAAAAAAGTAAAATTATTTTTCTGATTGAGAAAAGCGAATAAATTTGTTGCTCTAATTAAAACATTAAAAACACTTCTATGAACAAAGCTGAATTGATTGCTCAGATCGCTGAAGATGCTGGCGTAACAAAAACACAAGCTAATGCTGCCCTGGATTCTTTTGTAGGTGCAGTTACCAAAACATTAAAAAAAGGTGACAAAGTAACTTTAGTTGGTTTTGGCACTTTTTCTGTGTCTAAACGTGCTGCTCGTACTGGACGTAATCCGCAAACTGGTGCTGCCATCAAGATCAAGGCTAAGAAAGTTGCAAAATTCAAAGCCGGTAAAGAATTAAGCGCTAAGCTCTAATTTTTCAAACAAATCGAATAGAGAAACCCCGCCTTTCGCGGGGTTTCTCTATTTTTGTGCTTAGCATTCTTCATTTAAAAAAAAACATATCATGGGCAGAGGTGACAAAAAAACCGCAAAAGGAAAAAGATTCCAGGGTTCATTCGGCAAAAGCAGACCAGCGAAAGCCGGAAAATCCAAAAAACCTGTGGTGAAAGCTTCCTAGTTGGATTCTTTTTCTGAAGGTTACCATATTGTAAAAGCAGTACCCCTCCTCGGGTAACTGCTTTTATTTTTTCTTGCTGGCTAGTTCTTCAATTGCACGGACCAGTTTATCAAGATCTTGCAATTTGGTATATACATGCGGTGTTATTCGCACACAGGAGATGTTTTCCCAAACAATGCCTACTGTATGTATTTTATAAGTATTAAATAAGGCATTATCCAATTCGCCGGGCGTCATTCCATCAATGGTTACTCCGCAAATTGCACAGGAATACTGGGGTTTGAAGGAAGTGTGTATTTTTACATTCGGAATATCTTTTACTCTACCAGCCCAATAATTTTTCAGATAGCGTATCCGCTCTTCTTTTCGTTTACTGCCAATGGCATTCTGAAAATTAACCGCTTCACCAATTCCCTGTTCTATCGGAAAGCTTCTTGTACCAAGGGTTTCAAATTTGCGGATATCTTCACTTTTTGGTTTATCGTTACAAACCAGTGGCCATATTTTTTCAATTTTCTCTTTTTTGATCCATAACATACCACTTCCTATTGGAGCACTCAAAAATTTATGCAGACTTGTTCCGAAATAATCACAGCCTAGATCGGGTATTTTATAATCCAGTAACCCAAAAGAATGCGCACCATCTACAATTACTTCGAGCCCATGCTTTTTTGCCATCTGGGTAATCTTTTTCACTGGCATGATCTGTCCAATCCAGTTGATGATATGCGTTACATGTAAAATTTTGGTTTTGGGCGTAATCGCATTTTCATACGCTGCAACAATCTCTTCGTCATTTTCAATAGGAAATTGAAAGTTCAATTGTGTATATACGATCCCTTCCCTTTGTACTCGTTGACGCCATGCATTGATCATATTCGGATAATCCTGTTTTGTACCAATTACTTCATCACCGGCTTTCATATCCAATCCAAAAATGACGGTATTCAGTGATTCCGTTGCATTTCGGTTAACCGCTATTTCCTCCGGGTCACAACCAGCCAGCAAAGCCAGTTTCTGTCTGAGTGGCTCCCTTCCCTGATCAAGAATCCGCCACATATAATAGGAAGGTCCTTCATTTGACATTCTGTTATATCGTTCTACTGCTTCCTGAACCACCCTGGGAGAAGGGCTCACACCTCCATTATTCAATATAATCAGGTTTGAATTGACCGTAAAGGATTGTTGTATCACACTCCAGTAATCCTCATCCATAGCCGCTGCTTCAGGCGAAAGATGGTTGATTCTTGCCCCAGCCTGTTCCCAGGAAGCTGCATGTAACTGATTAAACAAACTATTAGCAGAAAAGGCACCTGCTAATAAACCCATTTGCTGTAAAAATTTTCTACGTGGTTCCACTTCTTTGATTTTAGGAAGAAAGTTAATGATTCTTCGGATTATTCAGCCGCTTATCTTTGCATAGAAATTAAAATAAATGAGGAAGAAAAGGTTTCTGGGAATGTGCTTTATAGGGGTCTGCGCAGTTCAGGCGGTACAAGCCCAGTGTTCTATTTGTACCAAAACGGCTTCTCAATTGGGTGCGGGGCCTGCCAGTGCGCTGAATTCTGCCATTCTTTACCTTGCCGCCGCCCCATTTGCCATAATGGGGTATATTGGATATCGTTGGTGGAAGAATGAAAAACAAATCAACAGATCCTGATAGGCTTCAGAGTATCCATTTCTTTTAAGAAAGATATTTTTTTATAAACTGATAGAGATTTGTATTCTCTGAACTTTCCCATTCTTTTTTTAGGGCTGCTTTTCTAATATCCTGCATTCGGTATTGTTGAATCAACTGAAAAGATTTCTCCGCTAATAACCAGAATTTTTTATCAGTTGATTGTACCAACCGCTGGTGATCCAGTATAGCATCATATAAAATATCTATCCCTTCTTTTTGCGAAGCCACTGTTTTCAGCACCGGAATGGCTTGTTCTGATCGTTGAAAAGCAGGAGCTAACATTAATCGTAGGTTCTTTACAAAAGAATCTGCATCAGGTCTGTCGGCCTTATTTACAACAAAAATATCCGCTATTTCCATTAAGCCGGCTTTCATGGTTTGTACTTCATCCCCGGCTTCGGGTACCAAAATCACTACCGTTGTATCCGCCAGACCAGCAATTTCAATCTCGCTTTGTCCTACACCAACCGTTTCTACAATAACCTGGTCAAACCCTGCCGCTTTCATCAAATCGGCTATTTCGATGATCTTTGGATGTAAGCCACCCAGGCTACCCCGGGTAGCTAAGGAACGAATGAAAACATTCGGATGATTATACCATTCACTCATCCGAATCCTGTCGCCCAATAAAGCACCCAGGTTAAAAGGAGAAGAAGGATCTACACAAAGAACCCCTACTTTCTTTTGCTGTTCCACCATTTTACCGATCAAACTGTCTACCAGCGTGCTTTTGCCAGCACCGGGCGGACCAGTAATACCAATAATTTTTGTGGGATATGCAGGCAAACGCTCCAACAAACCCTGGTAGCCATCCACCGCATTTTCTACCAGAGAAATGGTTCGGGCCAATGATTTTACATTGCCTTGCAAGATATCTTGTAATAATTCATCCCACATGATTGCTAAAGTAACCCGGATGAACGAATTTAGACGCATGATGCAAAGAGTGTTGAAAAATAAACAGCCTGAACGGCTGGTTATCCTGTTTCTTATTTTGTTGATCGCCGGACTTTTCTTTAGCCGGGCATTGCTTTCTTTTGCCTCGGTAGCTATGGTGCTTCCCTTTCTATACCATACAAAAGATATCTACCAAAATAAATTATTGCTATTTGCGATTGGCTTGATTTTTCTCCCGGTTCTTTACTCAGGTATATACAGTGATGATAAATTGAGATGGATAAATAGTTTATCAGTTAAAATCCCCCTGCTTACCCTGTTTCTCGGATTAGTGTATACACAAATTTCAGAAAGGGTCTGGAATAAATTAATCCTTTTATATCTGGTATTGGTTTCAATAGGATGTTGTTGGAGTCTTTGGCATTATTTTTTGGATCCTTATGCCATTCAGCAAAGTTACCTTAAAGCAAAAGTATTGGCCACCCCGGCTGATAATGATTATGTGAAATTCAGCTGGATGGTAGTAACAGGCTTCTTTTTAGGTGTTAAAATATTGGGTAAAATGCCTTTTAACCGGTTGTACCTGGCCATTTCATGCATCCTTGTTTTTCTGGTACTATATCTGCATTTATTAGCTGCTAAAACAGGGTTAGTTTGTTTGTATGCCGGAGGTATTATTTACCTTTTTTTTATCTGCTTTATTCAAAAAAAATGGAAGATGGGTGTCATTCTATTTTCTGGCATCCTCATTTTTACGGTATTCACTTACGATTTGTTCCCAACCCTGCGCAACAGAGTTCAATATGTTGTATATGATTTTGGCAACTATTCAAAAGGCCATTTTTTACCCGGCTATAATGATGCAGCCAGGTGGCTATCTATCAAAGCAGGATATGCTGTTATGCAGGAAAATCCGATTATGGGGGTTGGATTTGGCGATATTAAAAAAGCTGTAACGGAATGGGATGTAAAAAACTACCCTGCCAGCTACGAGTATGAGCGTTTTCTACCCACCAATGAATGGCTGGTTTATGGGGCTGGTAGTGGGTGGACAGGCATGCTTTTATTTAGTATTGGGCTATTGTTATTGCTTTATCTGACTACATCAAAAGATCCGGTTTCAATTATTTTAGCAGTGATCAGTTGCATTCCTTTTATAACAGATGATTCATTAGAAGGACAATATGGTGTTATATTATTGGCTTTTATTGCTTTCTTTGGACAACAGAAATTTTCAAAACAGGAACCATTATATGAAAAGCCCGTTTAGCATAGTCATTATTTGTAAGAACGAGGTCCATAATATTGTCAGGATACTGACTATTGCCCATCGCATTTCTAATGATGTAGTCGTAGTGGATAGTGGAAGCACAGATGGAACACAGTCCCTCGTGTCTGCCGCTGGTGCTGTTTTGCTGGAAACAAATTGGGAAGGCTATGGAAATAACAAAAATAAAGGGGTAGCCATTGCTAAAAATGACTGGATTCTTTCACTAGATGCCGATGAAGTGCCGGATGAAACATTACTAAATGAATTGGAGAATATTTCGCTGGAAGAGGTGAGCGTAGTGTATAATATGAAAAGACGGGCATTTATTGGAGATACTATGATACGTTATGGTGATTGGGGTAATGATAGTTGTATTCGCGTGTATAACAGAAAACATACTCAATGGAATCTGTCCAAGGTTCATGAAACACTTAGCTTGCCTGAAAACACCAAAACGATTAGGCTGAAAGGGTATTTACATCATTTCACCTCCAGAAATATTCATGATTTTGCATTGAAAACAGTAAAATATGCTTCACTAAGTGCATCCGAATATTATCAAAGAGGGAAAAAAGCAGGGTGGGTAAAACTATATCTTTCCGCTCCGTTTTCCTTTATCAAAAATTATTTTTTTCGTTTAGGTTTTTTAGATGGTCGCGCTGGTTATACAGTAGCCAAAATGAATGCTTTCTATACCTGGTTAAAGTATAGTCAACTGAAGGAGTTAAACAATCAATCCAAGAAATCAGCCTAACACATACATTTGTTGTATGACTAATTTTATTCCGATATTCCCGCTCGGTATTGTAGTATATCCGGGAGAGCAATTAAACCTGCATATTTTCGAATCACGCTATAAAGAATTGATTAATGAGTGTTATGCCGAAGCAAAACCCTTTGGTATTCCCACTGTGTTGAATAATGGAGTAGCAGATATGGGCACACTGGTAGAAATCGTTGAAATTGTTGAAGTATACCCTGACGGAAAAATAGATATACGTACCAAAGGATTGGATGTTTTCAGGATACTGGAAATAGTAAAATCTATTCCTGAAAAACAATACAGTGGTGCTATTGTGAATTATCCTGACAATAATACCAAAAGCAGCAAACTACTTATTGAAAAAGTGCTCACGGGTATTCGCAGTCTGCATAAACTATTAAACGTAACCAAAGATTTCAAAAAAGAGGTGGATGCTTTAACCAGTTATGATCTGGCACATCATGCCGGCCTCTCGTTGGAAGAAGAATATGAATTGCTTGGGTTGATGCATGAACTGCAAAGACTGGAATATTTGAAACGGCACCTGCAAAAAGTACTTCCTGTAGTAGCCGGAATGGAAACGCTAAAAGAAAAGATTCAGTTAAATGGTCATTTTAAAGAATTAAAAGGGTTTAATTTAGACCTCTAAGTTTCTTATATGCAAACAACTTTATGCTTTGATTTTGGAAACACCCGCTTAAAATGTGCTGTTTTCAAGGATCGTGATTTTTTTGTGGAGAAAGTACTGGAGCAGGCAGACCTCATATCTGTCAAGGCACTAGTAGATGAATTTTCGCCAACGAAATCCATACTATCTTCTGTTATTAATCATCCACCAGATATTGAGCTATTATTGGCAAAGCATACCCAATTTCATAAACTGGGTTACGGTAGCAAATTGCCATTAACCAGTCCGGTTGGCAAACCCGAAACCATTGGGGCAGACCGGTTGGCTATTCTGGCTGCTGCTGTAGATATTTTTCCTAAGCAACATAGTCTGGCGATTGGATTGGGTACCTGTATAACCTATAATTATATCAATAACGCACACGAGTTCTTGGGTGGAAGCATATCACCGGGAATGCAGATGCGCTTTCGGGCTATGCATGAGCAAACGGCTTTATTACCTCTCGTGAAAGCCGATAGTAATTTTCCTTTGGTGGGTTACGATACAAAAACCAATCTTTTAAGCGGGGTAATTCTGGGAATGGCTAAAGAAATCGATGGAATCATTGAAGCTTACCAAGGAAAATATAATCACCTGAATGTGCTGATTACTGGCGGAGACATGCTTTTTCTTACACCGCTACTTAAAAATAGAGTGCTGGCAGACCCCCAACTGCTGTATAAAGGCTTATATGCGATTAGTGAACTAAACAATTAAAATAAACAGGGCCGGAAGTAGTTAATAATATCCTAGAAATAAATTTTATGTGCCTGCGGCCATCTGTTTATACGATCTTTGCATCAGAATAGATTCATGAAAAAAATTTTACCCTCCTATACAAAAACACTTACCCTGGTATTGGGTATCAGTATGTTGTTGTGTGCCTGCGAAAATGATGTGGAGGCAGTAAGGGATCTGGGGCGGAAAAAACCCAGTATTGAAGAAGGGAAAAATATAGACAGCTATCTCAGCATGAACGGGAAAATGCAGGCGAGATTAACCGCGCCGGTTTTGATGAGATACCAGGGTGATAGTGCCCGCAAAGCAGAATTCCCCAATACGCTGCATGTTGATTTTTATGACGACAGTATGAAAATCAAGAGCCAGTTAAGCGCCAATTATGGCCGTTATATGGAGAATGAAAACAAAGTGTTTTTACGCGATAAAGTAGTTGCCTTTAACACGGTGGGCGATTCTCTTTTTTGTGATGAATTATATTGGGATAAAAACACAGAAAAATTTTATACAGATAAAAAAGTAATCATCAGTAAAAATTTTCGTAAAGACTATTTTGTAGGATATAATGGAATGACCTCCAGCCAGGATTTAAAAGATTTTCACCTGTTTACCATTCGTGATGGAAGTTATACAACCGTTTCCGATAGTATTGGTGCAGACAAACCAGCAACAACCCCGGCCCCCCCTCCGGTGATTCCCGCAAAGAAAACAAGCCCTTCCCAATAAGCTTTTCGTTTTACCTTACTATCATCGGTAAACCCCTTCAAAATTCCTGTGTTCCTCTACTCCTCTGTTCAATATTCTCTACCTTGCAGTACTAAAAACGATATTATGGAATACAGAAGAATGGGCCGAAGTGGCTTACAACTAAGTGTTCTCAGTTTTGGAAGCTGGGTTACTTTTCACAAACAGATCGAAGACAATAGTGCAGATATGTTAATGGGCATTGCGTATGATAACGGAATCAATTTTTTTGATAACGCAGAAGCCTATGCAGGTGGTGAAAGTGAGTTAATGATGGGCAGGGTATTAAAAGGTAAAAATTGGGATCGATCCTCTTATACGCTTTCTTCTAAAGCCTTTTTTGGTACCAGGGGCAAAGAAGCAAAACCCAATCAAACCGGGTTGAGCCGCAAACACCTGATGGAAGCCTGTCACGAAGCCTTGCAGAGATTACAAACCGATTACCTTGATATTTTTTTCTGTCACCGCCCCGATACAAATGTTCCAATTGAAGAAGTTGTTTGGACCATGCATAACCTGATTCAACAGGGTAAAGTATTATACTGGGGAACCAGCCAATGGAGCGGAGCAGAAATTATGGAAGCACATAGGGTGGCCGATCGATACCACCTGATTGCACCTGTGGTAGAACAGCCTCAGTATAATATGTTTGAACGATTTAAAGTAGAGCTGGATTATTTACCTGTTTATCAGAATGCAGGATTGGGAACTACTATCTGGAGTCCACTTGCAGCAGGTTTCTTAACCGGAAAATACAATAACGGTATTCCGGAAGGAAGCCGCCTCGCGATTGAAGGGTTTGACTGGCTTAAGAATCGATGGATTCAGGATGCCAAATTGGAAAAAGTAAAAAAATTGGGATTGCTGGCCAACGAAATGGGTGTTTCGCTTGCAGCATTAGCCATTGCATGGACTGTCAAAAACCCACATGTAACGACTTCTATACTCGGTGCAACAAAAAAAGAGCAACTACTCGAAAACCTGAAGGCTCTTATTGTTTTACCGTTGCTTACCGCCGAAATAATGGAAAAAATCGAAGCCATACTTTTGAATAAGCCGGTTTTGGATCTGGCATAGCATAAGAATATTGAACAGAGGAACAAGGAATGATGAACAGACAAATATTGA
>CAIWKU010000333.1 GCA_903913355.1 uncultured Bacteroidota bacterium
AGTCTAATACTATCATCCAGCCTTACCATTATCTTCCAGATGCTATAATTCCTTACTGTATACTTTCATATACCTGTGTATACTGATCAACAGTACTCTCCCAGCTATGGTCAATCTGCATCATCCATTTGCGCATTTTTTCCATATGTGCTGTATCCTGGTAAACAGCTATTCCTCTTCCGATAGAATATTCCACATCATGAATACTGGCGTGATTAAATCGTATACCAAATCCTTCGGGATCGCCCATATCCACTACGGTATCCTGCAATCCTCCCGTACTTCTCACCACCGGAACGGTTCCATAACGCATGGCATACATCTGGTTCAAACCACAGGGTTCTACCCTGCTGGGCATTAATAGAAAATCGGCACCTGCATACATTCTATGGCTCAGTGTTTCATCATATCCGATTACGGCATTGAAACTGCCTTTATAAGGTTCTATCATTTCGGTAAATCGCCATTCAACTTCCGGGTCGCCACTACCTAATACCAGAAAACAAGCCGCCCCCTGTGTATAATAGAGAGAAGTTTTAATCGCATCGGGTAATATTTCAGCTGCTTTTTCCCCTACCAGACGTCCGATAAAAACAAATAAAGGTTTTTCAGGATCCAGTGAAAACTGCTGGCATAAAGATTCTTTATTCTTCTGCTTACCGCCAGTTACCTTTTTGACAGAGTAATGATCTGTCAGGTATTTATCCGTTTCGGGATTCCATACTTCATTATCAATACCATTCAAAATCCCAATACATTTTCCTCTTTCGTATTCAAATAATTTTTCAAGACCATTTGAATGGAACCTGAGTTCTTCCATATAACTCCAGCTAACCGTAGTAACCCGTGTAGCACATTTAATGGCGGAAGCCAATGGATTAATCGAATCGGCCCAATCCAGCATCCCTCTTTTCCAAAGATCCCAGCGGGGTATATAGCGACTTTTATCCCAGCCCATCCATCCCTGGTACTGGGCATTGTGAATCGTAAATACAGTAGGTACAGAACTCAGTTTCTTAAAATCATAACAATACTGCATCATAAAAGGTAACAAACCGGTATGATGATCATGACAGTGAACCACATCAGGATTGTGCTCCCAACTACTCATCCAACTGGCTACTGCAATCTGAAAAGCGGTAAAACGTTCCGAATCATCATCATATCCATAGATTCTTTGCCGGTCCAATAGTCCGTTGATATCTACCAGGAACAGATCAAAACCCAATTTATTCGTAGATTCTTTAATAATAGTGAAATCAAAAAACCAACTCCCCAGATTGGCATTTCCTTTAAAATCGACCGTCCATTCGTTTTCATAGAGGAATTTGGTGCGGTACATGGGCATCACCACTTTGGCAATATGTCCGGCTTTACACTGGTATTTGGGAAGGGCTCCCACCACATCACCCAATCCACCGGCTTTCGCCACGGGATAGCACTCTGCACTAATATGTATAATCTCCATGTAACGGGGTTTCTATAATTCTTTTTTGAAGTTAGCAACTAAAATGATTCTGCCAAATTCTACTTTTAAAATATTTAGTCATTATTTTATTTTATTTTACAAGCTAAATCATAAAATGCTTGCTATGAGCCAACCCACAAAATGGTCACAATTCGGGACCCTGATCAGCGTATTTTTCTTCTGGGGATTTGTTGCTGCCAGTAATGATATCTTAATCCCTGTTTTTAAGAAAGCATTCAATCTAACTCAATTACAGAGTCAGTTGGTTTCTTTTGCATTTTATGTGGCCTATACGGTAGGTTCTATCATTTATATGGGTGTTTCAAAAATAGCAGGAGGAGATCTGCTTAACAAAATGGGATATAAGAATGGAATTGCCCTCGGTCTGGTGATTTCTGCCATCGGAACCCTGCTGTTTTATCCTGCGGCCAACACGAGTTCTTTTACTTTAATGATCAGTGGATTATTCATAGTGGGATTGGGATTTTCTTTGCAACAGATTGCTGCGAATCCGCTGGCGATTGTTATTGGCGATCCGAAAACGGGCTCACAAAGACTGAATATGGCGGGTGGGGTCAATAATTTTGGTACTACCATCGGACCTTTACTGGTTAGTTTTGCCATTTTTGGAAGTGTTGCATCCGGATCTTCTGTAGCCAGTATTGAAAGTGTAAAAACGCCTTATCTTTTATTAGGTGTTGCCTTTATATTGGTGGCTATTTTCTTTAAATTTTCCTCTATACCCAATAAAATTGATCTGGAAGAAGTGGCCGAGAAAGAAGCCGAATCTGAGTCAAAAGTATTACACCGCAGTTCGGCTGTGAGTTACCCGCAACTGGTTCTGGGAATGATTGGCATCTTTGTATATGTAGGAGTAGAAGTATCTACAGCCAGTAACCTGCCAGAATATATGCGGCAGCATATGAACACACCTACTGATAAAATCGCCCCTTTTGTTTCACTATACTGGGCCAGTTTAATGATGGGAAGATGGACAGGAGCTGTGGGTGCATTTGATGTAAGTATGGGAGCGAAAAAAATCCTTAACTTCTTAATGCCTTACCTGGCATTTGGTGTTTTTCTTTTGGTGAACAGCATTGCACAACATGATATCAGTTCATTCTATGTTTACGGTTTTGTAATCATCGCTATGATCATTGGTGATATTTTAAGTAAAGGCAATCCTGCCAGAATGTTATTGATCTTTTCTTCTATGGGCATTACGGCACTGGTAATTGGGATGTTAACCAATGGTATGGTAAGTGCATTTGCTTTTATCAGTGTTGGACTATTCTGCAGTACTTTATGGCCTTGCATCTTCACATTGGCTGTTGCCGGTTTGGGCAAACATACCAACCAGGGAAGCAGTCTGCTGATTATGATGATTATGGGAGGTGGATTTATCAGCGTATTACAGGGATGGCTGGCAGCTGATAATTTATTGGGTATCCATTATAGCTATATAGTAGGCGTTGCCTGTTTTGTATACCTTGCATTTTATGCCATCAGGTCAAAATCCATTTTAAAATCACAGGGTATTGATTATGATATTACCGTAAAAGGAGGCCATTAATTTACCCGCTTAACGAATATGTTTACCCATCTATCAAAAATCGTGCATCGTGGAGCCAAATTCACGATTTTTGATAGATGGTTTACTAAAACCTTTTACCTGTATATTTGCATACTGCTTCCCTATAAAAATAAGAGATCATGCCCAGAACAAAACCCAGCTTAGAACAGTTAGCCATCGGGATCGATATTGGCGGTACCGGAACCAAATTTGGTATCGTTGACAGAGTAGGTAACCTGCTTTTCTCCAGCGAGATGTCTACCCGTAATCACAGCGAGGTCGAAGGCTTTATTGATGAGTTGCATGCCAACTTATCTCCTTTTATTGAACAGGCCGGAGGGGTTGGTCGTATGAAAGGCATTGGTCTGGGAGCCCCCAACGGAAACTATTATTCCGGAACCATTGAATATGCTCCCAATCTTCCCTGGAAAGGGATTATTCCACTTGCCAAACTCGTGGAAAATAAATTCAAATTACCCGTTGTACTTACCAATGATGCAAATGCTGCCGCATTGGGCGAAATGATGTATGGAGCGGCACAGGGTATGAATGATTTTATCATGATCACACTCGGAACCGGAGTGGGTAGTGGTATTGTTGCCAACGGTAAATTGATTTATGGGCATGATGGTTTTGCTGGTGAACTGGGTCATACCATCATCATTCCGGGCGGTCGCTTTCACCAGGGTACCGGTAAAAAAGGCTCTCTGGAAAGTTATGCTTCCGCCACCGGCGTCCGTTTAACCACTTTGGAATTACTTGCCAAAAGCAAGACCCCAAGTTCACTCAGAGATATCCCTGCCGATCAGGTGGATTCAAAAAAAGTATACGATGCCGCTATGGAAGGTGATGATCTGGCAAAAGAAATATTTGAATACACCGGTAAAATCCTTGGGATGGCATTGGCTAATTTTGTAATGTTCTCAAGTCCGGAAGCAATTATTCTTTTTGGTGGCTTAACAAAAGCGGGCGATTTATTACTAAAGCCTACCCGCGAGCATATGGAAGATAACCTGATCCAGGTATTTCAAAATAAAGTGAAAATTTTGGTGAGTCATTTAAAAGAATCTGATGCAGCAATTCTTGGTGCATCGGCATTGGTATGGGAGATAAAATAAATCCTCTTTACATAAAAGAAATACCCGGCTTATTATTCAGAACTGAGACACCGGATACAATAGATTTATTTTTTTGACCTGACCATAAATACGGCCGGCACGGGACGTTGCCCTTCTTTATCGCTGGGTGTAATCGTAGGTTTTCCATTAATCAATAAACAACTGCTTCCACCGCCATCCAGGTTTAACGCTTCTACGCATCCTGCCTGCTGCAGCATTTTTGCTTCCTGCACCAGGGTGGCTCCTTCTGCTTTGCCGGGAAATCTTCCTTCAATTACCAGTAAGATTAAGTCCCCATTTTTAGTATACCCCATCGCGGTTCTGGGATGTTTGTCTTCAATGGCTTTGCCTGCAAACTTTAGTTCTTCATTATTGGATATCTGAATATTTCCGTTTTGCAATAAAACAGGTCCGCCGCCAACCGCGGTATTCATTTTCCATTTTCTGAACGATCCTTTTGACAGCATGACCGATTTTCCCAATTTATCAGTGGAATCCTTAAAGGGAGTGATCGCCTGCTGACTCGCATACGGATATTGATCAAGCGAATCTGTATACAGCCAGGCTATATCTGCTTTCCCTTTTTTAGATATTCCGATGGCACTGCCAAAAGAATGACGATAGGTTAATGTGTCTTTACCCTTTCCTGCCAATGAATGAACCTGGTAAGACAGCATTTTACTATCTTTTATCACAATATTTAAATTGCTGTTATGTACAAATTCAAAGAATGTACAATTCATTACCAGGAAAGGCTGTTGCTCCTGGTTAAAATATTGCGTAGGAGTAAATCTTTTGCCATTTCCCGTTTGCGCAGTTAGATCCAGTGATTTGTCTTTCAGCGAAACACGAACATAATAAGCAATATTGGGTTTTCCTTCTGTGGAATCATGCGTAACAAACACATGAATAGATGCGGGTAAGGGCTGGTATACAGAATCTATATTTTGCCAATGCCATTGGGCCGTGCAGGTATAAAAGAATAAGCAGAAAATAAGCAATGCAGGTAACCGAGATTTCATAAATACGTATAAAAGATAAGAATGCGAGTTCCCCGAAATGATGCAAGCAATTAGCTTCTGTTTTCATTTTCCCATTGCAGCTTTCCGTATCCGGGTATCACATGTTTTTCGCTATGATAGGAGGACCTTACCAATGGACCACTTTCCACATAATCAAAGCCCAGTTCATAACCGATCTTCCGCAAACCTGCAAATTCATCCGGGTGTACAAAACGTTGAACGGGTAAATGTTTTTTAGTGGGTTGCAGGTATTGACCTAAGGTAAGAACATCGGTACCCACTTCTACCAGGTGTTTCATGGTTTCTACCACTTCATCAAGGGTTTCGCCCAAGCCTAACATAATACCGGTTTTGGTACGCATGCCTCCTTTTTTCAGCATTTCCAGCACCTGCAGACTGCGTCTGTATTTTGCCTGTACCCTTACCTGTTTGGTAAGGCGCTCCACGGTTTCCATATTATGACTAACCACATTTGGCGCAGCATGAATAATCCTTTGAACCTGCTCGGCCCTGCCCTGAAAATCGGGGATCAGTGTTTCCAGGGTGGTTTGTGGATTTAATCCTTTCACTGCTTCAATGGTATTATACCAAATAATAGAGCCCCCGTCTTTTAACTCATCGCGATCCACACTGGTAATCACCGCATGCTTCACTTTCATCAGGTGAATCGCTTCGGCCACCCTTTGGGGTTCATCCCAGTCAACAGGGTCCGGTCTGCCGGTAGCCACCGCACAAAAACCACAGCTACGCGTGCAGGTATTACCCAATATCATAAAAGTAGCGGTACCCTCGCCCCAGCATTCACCCATATTCGGGCAATTACCGCTTTCACAAATCGTATGCAATTTATGGGTATCTACCAAACCCCTTACATGCTTATAGCTTTCCCCCAATGGCAGTTTTACCCTAAGCCAGTTTGGCTTTTTGGTAGCGGGTGCAGCAGGGTTAACGGTTGTATCCAGAGATATATCTTGCATGAATAGCGCTTAAATATGGGAAATGAAGTCTATAAACAAGTCAATCACCCAACTTGTTTACAATAGCCAAAGCACAAAAATAGGTTACTTTCTTTTACCAAAAACGATAGCCACATAGGCGTTGAAAAAGAATTGCTTATAAGGATTCAGCAATACAATGGGCATTTTTTGAGAATAATATTCTGCATTCAAACCTACTTCAATAGCTGAGAGGTTATCATTATATCGTCCATAATCAAATCGGATAGCTGTTCTGGCATGTACTCCGGGAACAAATTTGATCTCATTAAATCCCTTGAAATAATCCCCTTTACCGAGTATAATGGAAGGATCCAGAAACTGGTTATCATTGTTGGTATATCTGACTGAAATACTTTGACCGGTTGTGGCATCTACAATATCCAGGTAATAGGGTTTTAATAATCCTGCGGTTAATCCACCTCCATAAATTGCAGATACGGCCACCCCATTTTTGTTTCCTTTTCCGCCAATCAGTGTTTGAGAGCCTAGTCCCGCTTTCAAATAATAAAAATCATTGATCTTCCCGAAAATATAACTCGAAGAGATCAGGAAACCCTGCGAGGATGTAAGGGTAGGCACTTTTTCTTCTTTGGGGCTCTTTCTCTCTCCAAACTCTAACCACCAAAGATTGGTTTTTGTAATGGTTTTATATTTTCCATGCTCATAAAACATTCCCCATCCGTCAGTATTTAATTTGAAACCAAAAGCGCTTTGTTTTTGGTAAATCAATGCACCTTCTTCTTCCTGCTTAATCAGCTGGTTAATTTTTTCACGCTTTTCTGCTTTTTTCTGGGCCCTGTCATTGGAAAGGGATGGCAGGTTTTGCTGTGCAGAAACCAGGATCACATTTAATAAGAATAGGATAAAAAATAGTTTCTTCACTTCCAATTGGTTTACTACTTGTAAATTTATGGCAAATTGATACAATGACTTCACAAATTATTTATAAATCCGACCTGAGAACCGAAGCCACCCACCTGCAAAGTGGAACCGTTATTGAAACAGATGCCCCTACTGATAACCAGGGAAAAGGAGAAAGGTTTTCCCCTACTGATCTGGTAGTGGTTGCCCTCGGTACCTGTATGGTGACTACCATGGGTATCAAAGCCCGCACCATGGATATTGCCCTCGATGGAACCCGTTTAGAGGTGACCAAAGTAATGGTTTCCGATCCTCGTCGTATTGGTAAAATCATCGTTCATGTTTTTTTCCCTGCGGGATTATCCGTTGATGAAAAACAAAAAGAAATTCTGGAAAGAACTGCCCGCACCTGCCCTGTTGAAAGAACCCTTCATCCGGATGTGGAATTGGATATGCAATTCAACTGGTAGTTCTTTATAAGACTGTCAGGCAGTATTTTTTGCCTTATAGATTTTATAGATTCTTTAATAGCATCAGATACTTCCTTTTAGAATTTTGCTGCCTACTGAACAGCTAAGACAACGCTTGTGCAGGCAATAATGATTTGTTAATTCTAACAGTGCCTGCGAATCGATTGCTTTTTTATTTGGGATACCGGATCTTCTCCATTCTGTTAAGATCCGGTTTTCCTCTGCAGGTACATCTGCCAGCCATGCCAGCGCTGTTTCACGATACCCTTCATTTTGATGATATAGTCCATACGAAAACAACAAAGGAATCACTGTATTGATCAATATGTTTTCACGCATGCTTTTGCCTATTTGTTTTGGCAAATAATGGCTGGATTCATCAAATCGATAATGCGTATCCCAATATTTACCTGCAGTGATATCCAATAGATTTTCTGCTTCCTGTATCATGCTGTATTCTTTTATGGTGGAGAAAATATTTTCATTCTCACCCATCAAAACGGCTAACTGTGCCAAACGAATCGTTGGAAATCCTGCTGGTCGCATCCGTAAAAAAGCAGGTTGCGTGTTTACTGGCAATAGCCGATATTTCCTTTGAAGAAACCGATATTCCTTTTGTAATAAACGGGCATATTCATCCGCAAATTTTTCTTTTAAAAGATTGGCCTGTCCCATTAACAAAGCTTCTACCTGGTGTGCCTGTTTTCTATGCCGCAGCAGTAAGTTTATCGGAATACTTTGTGCAACCAGTTTAAACAGTAAGCCATTGACTTTACCTCCAAAATTGGCGGCCATCATCCACCAGCATAGTTCTTCCCAATTGTCGCCGGATTGCCTGTATAAAGCTAGTACCTGTGCTGATTTTCTTTCAAGCCTTTCTGCTGCCAGTCTTTCTTTCCAGGCAATCCATCCCAGATCATGTAAAGCAGGAAGAAAAGAATGACAGGGAATATTCCGGTTATTTCCCATCACCTGGCTATACCGGTTCAGTAAATATTTTGATACCCGGTTTTGTAATTCGAGGGAAGCAAAAAGATGCCCGTTGCCATCATATACCGGTGTATCTTCTTCCCATACTACATGCAAAATAATATTAGCATAATTTTTATCTGATGTATGGTGGTGCTTATACCAATCAGATGCCAGTGTATGTATTTCTATATTACCGGCCCAGGTAGTATTTCCGATACGGATCAGTGCTTCTAAAAAATCAGGACCCTGGTGATGGTTTCTTTTGCCCGGATGCAAAATAGTCAATGGTTCATTTTGGGAAGTACATAAACCGTTCTGCTGAAAATATTGAAACTCCCAGATGAATTGAAGTAGTTTTTCGTTCATACAATCCGCTTTAGATGCGGATTGAAAAAATACTGGAGAAATCCTTGCGGTAAATACCTGATTTTTGTTTAGTTATTTATTGTATGCAATGCCTGTATCACCCGGCTTACCGGCAAGCCCATTACATTATAAAAATCTCCTTTTACAGATTGGATACCTACCACGCCAATCCATTCCTGAATGGCATAGGCACCTGCTTTATCGTAAGGCTGGTATTTGTCTACATAAAAAATAATTTGCTCTTCTGTTAATGGATAAAAGCTGACTTCTGTTCGATCAGAAAAAGCAATTTCGCCTTCAGCATGCAGGATTACCACTCCGGTTATTACCGAATGTTGTTTACCCGATAAAGAAACTAATATCCGGATCGCATCCTCACGGTCTTTGGGTTTACCGATAACGGTATCCCCTAATACCACAATGGTATCTGCGGCTAAAATGGTTTTGTTTGCATACTGACCATGATACGCATCCTGCACAAAGACCTGAACGGCTTTTGCTTTTTCCCTTGCAATATATTCAGCCACCTCTGCTATCGGTAGCTCTTCCGGGAAATCTTCGGGGGTTGGTTTTACAATAATTTCAAAGGGTACCTCGGCCCATTCCAATAACATTTTTCTACGGGGTGATTGGGAAGCTAGAATAATATCCTGCATATGAGTTTTTATATTGGATAAAATAAGGTTATTGCCGAGTATTCTTTTTCCGAATTATCATGAATACATTCTAAAAAAAATCATGGAAAGAATTCCTGTAAACATAACAAATTTTACAGCACTGCTTAAGAGATGAAAATCAGACTGCGATTGGGCCCTGAACAAAGAAACCAATATCCAAATCAGTGGCGCAATAATCAATAACAGGCAATAGACAATGCTGTACCACCAACCAAAAGGGATTACATATAATTGCAAAATCACTACTGCCGCAATTAATACCACCAGCCAAACACCCACAAATACTTTGCTGGCATTGATTCCCCATACAATGGGCATGGTTCGGCAACCATATTTTCTGTCACCATCCCTGTCTTCCATATCCTTGATCACTTCCCTTATCAAAGAAATAACAAAAGCAAATGATGCATAGACAATTGTATAGCGAAACAAACGGATCTCATTCTGATCAATCTCCAATAAATGATTCAGCCGCAAAGGATATTTTGAGAAATACAGAATCGCAATCACCCAGGCCGTTAACAGGGATATGATAATATTACCGATCAGTAATTTTTTCTTGAAATTGGTTGAATAAAACCAAAGCAATACAATGCTAACCAGATTGGCTAATACCAGGTACCAGTATGCTGATAAGGGGAAGGCAAGCCCGGTAAAGAAAAATCCCAGCAGACTTAAAAACATATGCCAGAATATCACCCAACGCCTGTTAATGATCAGGTTCACCACCACTTTATCGGGTTTATTCACCTGGTCGATATTCAGGTCAAAATAATCGTTAATGATATATCCGGCAGCGGCTATTAAAACAGAAGCAATCACTATAAAAAGAAATTGCCGATCCTCACCCTCATAAATAATCGTACCTGCATACACTTTTCGGAAAATACAATATTCAAATAGTACCTGTGTAATGATAATAAACAGGAGATTGGGCCAACGAATCAAACGGAAAAATGCAGTAATTAATTTCAAAATATCTGTTTATCATGAGCGCAAAAATGTTTACGCAAATACACTAACGCTATCTGGCCCTTACCGTAGTATCTTCTCCCCAATTACCCCGCAATTTCATAACTTTTTCAATCACATCCCTTGCAGCACCTTCGCCGCCTTTTATCGGCGATACATATATCGAAACCTCCTTAATATCTTGTACTGCATCGGCCGGACAACAAGGCAATCCCGCCAATAACATCACCTGTCTGTCTGGCATATCATCCCCCATATACAGTACTTCCTCTTTTACTAAACCATGCTGCTCCATATATTCTTTCAATACCGCAGCTTTGTCTTCCACTTTCATCCAAATCTCCGAAATCCCCAATTTCACCAACCGCTCTTTCACCTCAGGCGCATTCCCCCCAGTTATAATCAATACCCGATATCCTTTTTTAACTGCCAATTGCAAAGCATATCCATCCTTAATATTCATCCTTCTCGCCATCACCCCATCCGGCAGAACCAGCAGGGTACTGTCCGTTAGAACGCCGTCCACGTCGAAAACCAAGGTGCTGATATGTTTGAATTGAGATAACAATATAAATTTTTGAATTAGGGATGAAATGGAAATTTGAAAATTTGAAAATTTGAAAATTTGAAAATTGTAATACTGCTTATGAATACTTTGTGGTTTTTCATACTTTGCATTTTCAAATTTTCAAATTACTTAATTTTCAAATTACTTCTGATTATCCCTCCACTCATACACCCACGCACTCTGTATCATTTCCAAATGCCCTTCTGTGCTTTGTTCTTTTGTTCCATCGAAATTAGGGATTTGCAGGATCCATTCCAGCAGGTCAGTAAATCGGATACGATAGATTTTTCCTTCGTTGAAATCATCTCCAAATCGCTCGTATAGTTTCATTGCAATGTCTTCATGATCGCTCCAGTGTATCGGGGGTTCAAAATGGCTCATAGTGGTGGGTTAACAGTTGGTCTGAATAGTTATTGTTTTTATTCTCCCAGAAACTGGGTTTGATCGGGTAAGGTGATTTCTATTATTCCGCTACCTTCCTGCAACACACATTGACAGCCCAAACGTGAATTGATTCTTGGATTTACGGCGCGATCTATAAAATCCTCTTCCCTGTCATTCAGCTCTTCCAGAAAATCTGCCCCTTTATCTATATATATATGACAGGTACTACAGGCACATACCGCACCGCAATTATGGTGCAATTCAATTTGGTTATCCAGGCAAACCTCCAGCAGGCTTTGGTCGGCCGCAATATTATTGAGCGTGACCGGCTCCAGCCCTTTTTCCTCAAAATTTATCCGGATCGTATACATATCAGCTTTATTTGATGCGCAAAAGTATCTTAGAATGGCTATTTAACCATCCGGTATCCGGAAAAGTTTGGAACAGACAGGCTTAATGACGCAAAAATTCCTGAAATCGGTACACCCTGCAAATGGGTCTCATTCGTATTAGGCTTTTCTGAAATAATTTATTATGATGAACCGGTTGGTTAAAATCCTATCCGAATAAGCTCCCTATCTTTGAAACCATGAAGATGAAATTGGCGCAAAAGTTGCTGCTGGCTTATTATAAAACAAAATTGAAGACAATCGGGCTGGTTTCGCCCCGAAAAGCGGCCGAAGCGGCTTACCAGATTTTCTGCACCCCGTATGGCACCCACAAAAAAAGAAAAGAACCCCCTGTTTTTCACAAAGCAACCCGGATTTCCTTTGAACTGGACGGATCTACCATTCGCGGGTTTCACTGGCTGCCTGAATATCCCAATGGCGAAAAAATATTAATCGTTCATGGATTCAGAAGCTATAGTTACAAATTTGAAAAATATATTAACCCCCTGAAAAAAGAAGGCTTTGAAGTATTTGCCTTTGATGCTCCGGCCCATGGATTAAGTGAAGGGAAGAAAATCAATGCCGCCATTTACCAAAAAGCGATTCTTAAGATCGAGGCATTGTATGGACCGTTTTATGGTATTATGGGACATTCCCTGGGTGGTTTGGCCGCAGCACTGGCTTTTGAACAAATGCCTGATCACCAAAAAAGAAAACTGGTATTGATTGCTCCTGCCACAGAAACCTGGCGTGCGATTGATAATTTCTTTACCCTGATACCGGTTGAGGAAAAGGTAAAAACGGCATTTATCGAGCTGATTGGTGAAATTGCTGACCAGCCCATCAGTTATTATTCGGTTAGCCGGGTAGTGAAAAATATCCAGGCCCCTGTTTTATGGGTACATGATAAAAATGATCCGGTTTGTACTTTTGATGACGTAAAACCCTTGCTATCATTGGATCTTCCGCATGTACAATTTTTGATTACCGAACAGTTGGGACATAGTAAAGTGTATAAAGACAATGCCGTATGCCGGCAAATCATCCGATTTTTTAACGGTAACCCAGCCTGATATTTTTTGTGTTTTGCTGGTTTGGACTAATATTGCAGGGAAACAAGCGTACGATGCTCCCCCTCAGGGGAGTGTTTTGTAAGGTGTTGGATATTGGGAAAATTCAATAAAAAACTCCGTCACAGGCGGATAAAAGCGGATATGGCTAAAAATTTATTGATCGTTGAGTCACCGGCAAAAGCCAAAACAATTGAAAAGATCCTCGGAACCGATTTTGAGGTGAGAAGTTGTTATGGACATATACGTGATCTTGAGAAAGATGATATGGGGATTGATGTAAACAATCATTACCTGCCCAGGTATAAGGTTCCTGAAGACAAAGAGAGAGTGGTAAAAGAATTAAAACAACTGGCTAAAAAAGCAGATGAAGTATGGCTGGCATCGGATGAGGACCGTGAAGGGGAAAGTATCAGCTGGCACCTGGCAGAAGTACTGGGTTTAGATCCCAAAGTGACCAAAAGAATCGTTTTTCATGAAATTACCGCCCCGGCTATTAAAAAAGCCGTGCAAAATCCGCGTATCATTAATATGAATCTTGTAAATGCACAGCAGGCAAGACGTGTATTAGACAGGTTGGTGGGTTTTGAATTGAGTCCGGTATTATGGCGTAAAATAGGTATGCAGCGAAGCCTGAGCGCCGGCAGGGTGCAAAGCGTAGCGGTGAGACTGATTGTGGAACGCGAAAGAGAGATCAATCATTTTTTACCTGAAAGCAGTTATAAGATAGAGGCTTTGTTTACCGCATTGGATATCTATAATAAGCCGGTAAATTTTAAAGCAGAGGGCCCTTCCAAAGTATCCAAACAGGAAGATGCACGCAAATTCCTGGAAAGTTGTAAAGGCGCTATTTATGAAGTGAATGATATACAGGTGAAGCCCGCCAAACGAACACCGGCAGCTCCGTTCACTACTTCAACCCTGCAACAGGAAGCTTCCCGAAAAATGGGATATAGTGTAAGTAAAACCATGTTGCTTGCGCAAAAGCTGTACGAAAGTGGTAAGATCACTTATATGCGTACCGATAGTATCAATTTAAGTGATACCGCACTGGATGATATCCGAAATGAAGTAACCCAGGCCTATGGCCCTCAATACCACCAGCCACGCAAATTCAAGAATAAGAATGAAAGTGCGCAGGAAGCGCATGAAGCCATCCGTCCTACTTATATGAATAATCATACGGTACCGGATGATGAAACCCGCAGACTGTATGAACTGATCTGGAAAAGAACGATTGCTTCGCAGATGAGTGATGCAGAATTTGAAAAAACAACGGCTAAAATCAATATCAGTACCAACCAGGAAACCCTTTCGGCTACAGGTGAGGTAATGAAATTTGACGGGTTCCTGAAAGTATATATGGAGGGGAAAGATGATGATGAAGATGAGGAAAATACAGAAGGCATACTCCCGCCTTTAACCATTGGTATGCGCCCGGGTTTTGTAGAAATGTCGGCAACCGAAAAATTCACCCGTCACGCAGCCCGCTATACCGAAGCCACATTGGTAAAAAAATTAGAGGAACTGGGTATCGGTCGCCCTTCTACCTATGCCCCTACAATTTCTACAATTATCAAGAGAAATTATGTAGAGAAAAGAGATAAGGATGGTACCCGAAGGGAAGTAAACCTGTTACGACTCACCAAAAAGAATGAGATCGAGAAAGAGCTTTTACAGGAAAATTCGGGTGCAGAAAAAAACAAACTCTTCCCTACCGATTTAGGCATTGTTGTAACTGATTTTCTGAAACAGTATTTTAATAAAGTGATGGATTTTGGTTTCACCGCCAAAATTGAAACCGAATTTGACCAGATTGCAGAGGGTAAAATTGTATGGAGCAATATGATCGATGGTTTTTATAAACCCTTTCATGATACCATTGAACATACCCTTGAAAACGCCGAGCGTGCCAAAGGAGAAAGAGAACTGGGCATTGATGAAGCCACCGGTAAAAAAGTAATTGCCAGAATGGGTCGCTATGGTCCCATGGTACAAATTGGAGATTCCTCCAATGAAGAAGAGAAACCCAGGTTTGCCAAATTAAAGCAATCGCAAAGTATAGAAACCATCAGTATGGAGGAAGCCATGCAGCTATTTAGTCTTCCACGTACACTGGGTGAATACGAAGGCCAGGAACTATCTGTGAATATCGGACGTTTTGGCCCCTATATTAAACTCGGCGAACAGTTTATCTCCATACCCAAGGGAGAGGATCTGCATGAGATGGAACTGGAAAGAGCCATTCAACTGATCAATGAAAAACAATTGGCAGATGCCCCGATAGGTTTTTACCAGGAAATACCGGTTACCAAGGGAAAAGGTCGTTTCGGTCCATTTATTAAATGGAACGATATGTATATCAATGTACCGAGGGCCTATAATTTTGATACGCTTTCTCAAAAAGATATTGATGAACTGGTAGCTAAAAAAGTAGATAAGGAAGCCAACCGGTATATTAAACAATGGCCCGCTGAAAAAATCTCTATAGAAAATGGTAGATGGGGTCCCTTTATCCGTTTCCAGAAAAAGATGTTGAAACTGGGTAAGAAAACAGATAATACCAAGTACACCGCAGAGGAACTGGTAGAGGCAGACCTGGAAGAGATCAAGAAAATGATTGAAGAGCAGGTGCCGGGGGCGTTTTCGAAAAAATTGAAAGTGGCGGCGAAAAAATCGGCAACTAAACCGAAGACAGTGAAGAAGGTAGCGAAGAAAGCTGCAAAAAAGAAACTCGCGAAATAATTAGATTCATTTACACATAAAAGAAAGCCCAGAAATATTTCTGGGCTTTCTTTTATGTGTAAGTTTAGGAAATGGTGGTACTTCATCGCTTAGGTTTAAGCTACAATTTATAGATATATCAAAATAATACGAGACATTTAACTGAGCTTACTTTTAGGGGGTTACATAGTATTGATTTGACTTAATGACAATTAAAATAGTATTTGAGTAACCGAGAGAGTTGAGTGCTACAAAGCGCAAA
>CAIWKU010000334.1 GCA_903913355.1 uncultured Bacteroidota bacterium
AGCTCACAGGAATCCATTACAGGCAGACGCGACACGCCACGCGGAGTGTGTGCTCACAAAACCCAGGCGCCAGTTATTCATTTATCAAGAAAAAATACTCGTTTAACCTGGGTACCAATATAGGCTATACCAATTTTACCCAAACAGACCTGAAAACATCCAATACTGCCAAAAGGGATTTCATCAATTGGTTCCCAACAGCGTATACCACCTATGCATTTACAAGTCAGAGAAGGTTATGGATTGGTTACAATGGGTCTACCATTCAACCCTCTCTCCAACAGATACAGCCCTTAAAAACCAATGATGACCCTTTGAATATTACCATCGGTAATGCATTGCTCAAACCTTCTTTCCGAAATAATTTCAACTTGAATTTTAATGATTTCAAAGCATTATCCAACAGAAGTATTTTCCTGGGCGTTTCTTATAGTTCCACCAATAATGCATTTGCTTCAAAAGATTTTATTGATACACTTGGGCGAAAAGTTTCACAGTCCATCAATGTTGATGGCAATAATTCGATTAATGGTTATATAGATTATGGTTTTAAATTATTCAAAGCCAATGTAGGATTCAATGGCAATCTCAACAGTTCTCATTACGTAAGTGTAGTCAATAACCTGCAGAATATTACCACCAGCAATAGTTATTCCTTTGGAACATTTATAGGTAAGTCCGTAGAAAAATTATACGACAACAGCATTTCTGCCAATGCAACGTATACAACCAGTACCTCATCAATACAAAAGAACATTTCTACGCATTACTGGACCTATAATATCCGCCCAGATATGGATTTCTTTTTACCCTTAAAATTCCAGATTCATACAGATTGTGATTTTATTTTCAGGCAGAAAACCAGTGTATTCGACAATAACAATAATGTCATTCTCTGGAATGCCTGGTTCGGCAAAAAGCTGCTGAAAGGAGATGTTATGGTGATAAAGATTTCTGCGAATGATATCCTGAATAAGAATATTGGATTTAACAGAACCGTAAACACAAACTATATCACCCAGAACACCTATTCCACAATCCAGCGGTATTTTATGCTTTCCGTTGTATGGAACTTTAACAAAGGACCTAAATCAGCCGGTCAACAAAACTGATAATCTGCCAATCGACTATTATGAAAAAAATACAACCTATTATACTTGCCTTTTTATTATTGCTGGCAGCAAATGCTTATTCCCAGCAGGCGCATTTTATTACAGAAGGCAAAATTGAGTTTGAGAAAAAATTAAACCTGCACGCCCAATTCAGTGATGATAATTTTTGGGGAGAAGAAATGAAAAAAACGCTCCCTCAATTTAAAGTTTCTTATTTCGATCTGCAATTCACCAATAATAAAACTTTATACAAACCAGGGAAAGAAAACCCGGATAATAACCGTTTATGGCAAGAACCCGCAGAAGATAATATTGTTTTCAGCGATCTCAACAATCATTCTTCTGTGAGTTTAAAAAATATTTTCGAAAAATCATTCCTTATCCAGGATAGTACCCGCAATATCAAATGGAAGATCACTGACGAAAAAAGAACGATTGCCGGTTTTGAATGCAGAAGGGCCAATGCGGTTATTATGGATTCAATATATATCGTTGCATTTTATACAGATGAAATCGCCATTAGTGGTGGACCAGAATCCTTTTCAGGCCTGCCGGGGATGATTCTGGGTGTAGCCATACCACATGAGCATGTTACCTGGTTTGCCACCAAATTATACGGCATACCTGTTAAGGAAACCGATTTAAAAATCCCAACCAAAGGATCAAAAACTACCAATGCAGCCATGAAGGAGAATATGAAATCAAGTCTGAAAGACTGGGGCAAATATGCAGATATCTATATTAAAGCCGCCCTATTGTAAAACACTTTACGAATTACCCTGATAAAAAAAGTGATGTGTATTGGTTTACACATCACTTTTTATTAACTGCTATAGGCGGGCCTCAGGTTTTACAAAAAATGTCCATAACCCGCTCTGCTACCATATAAATGTTCTATCAGATCTTTTCAACTTTCACTGCCGACGGCCCTTTTTTTCCATCTTCAATTTCAAACTGCACTTTGTCTTTTTCCTGGATAGTGATGCCGTTTAACCCGGTAACGTGTACAAAAATGTCTTTATTGGTAGCGTCGTCTACAATAAAACCAAATCCTTTGGCGGCATTAAAAAACTTTACGGTTCCTGTGTTCATGGTATTTGTTTTGATGATGGTTACTAAAATTATTTACTCAATTCAATGATACTTATTTTTTTGGGTGCCAGGGTATACTTCTCGGATATGACTGCTCCGCTTATCACATCTTTCCCTGACCTGAATCCATTGGTTCGCTCAGCATAATCTGTCAATTTAATCTCCTTCTCTTTATCACTTGTATTCAGTACACACATAATAGTTTGTCTGGAATCGTACCTGAAATATACATATAAACCTTCAGAAGGAAGATATTGCATGGTTTTTCCCGTTTGCAAAGCAGTTGATTTTTTACGAAACCCAGCCAGGGTTTTTACGAAATCAAACGCTTCATTTTCAAGTTGTGTCCTCCCCGAACTCAGGAATTTATTTGCCGGATCGCCTGAAAAACCGCCCGGAAAATCGAGTCTTACCATGGCATCGCTGGGGTTCTTATAATTTTTCATCAATATCTCTGTTCCATAATATAACTGCGGTATCCCTCTCAGGGTAAGTAATAAACCAATCCCCTGTTTGTATTTATCCATATCCTCTCCCACCACAGAATAAAATCTGTCCATATCATGGTTATCCAGAAAAATACAATTGTTGAGTGGATTTTTATATAATATGTCTTGTGCTAAAGTTGCATGCAGACGGTTTACACCGCTGGACCAGCCATAGTTTTGATTCAATGCATCTATTATGGCAAAACTTATCGGAAAATCTGTTACTCCCAGCAGGTTATGCTTAAAAGGCAGATCCATATTGTTTCGGGTAAAATACGCACTTCCCACTACAGAACTGGTCCAGGCTTCTCCAAATACCGTAATATTTGGATACTCTTTTATTAAAGCATCATTGATGCGGTTCTCAAAAGCTTCGTCGCAATATTTATAGGTATCTACCCGCCATCCGTCTATCCCATATTCTTCTGTTGCCCATATCGCATATTGGATCAGGTAATTGGCCACAAAAGGATTTCTTTGGTTTACATCCGGTAAATGTGGCACAAACCATCCATCAAGCATTCGCTTTTTATCTTTCTGACTTCCATTCACATCAAAAACCGTTTCTTCTTTATGATTGCTGCCGGTATAGATTGGCCATTGGTTTATCCAGTCTGGCGAAGGTGCATCCCGATACATCCAATGCTCATTTCCAATATGATTATATACTGCATCCTGTATAATCTTCATACCCCGATCATGCGCAGATTCAATTAATTTTTTATATGCTATATCCCCACCATATCGCTTATCAATTTTGTATTGATCTGTAAACCAGTATCCATGATATCCGCTTAACATACCTGAAGGTTCCTTTTCCAATGGCATATCATTTTCATTCACAGGTGTCATCCATAAAGTAGTAATACCCAATTCCTGCAAATAATCCAGGTGATTGGTTACTCCTTTCAAATCTCCTCCATGATGTAGTAACAACTCTTTCCTGTCACAGCTCGTATCCCGTAAATCAGTAAAATGATCATTCGATAAATCGCCATTACTGAATCTGTCTGGCATTAGCAGGTATACAAAATCTGCGGAACTAACACCTTTTGCAAAACGAGTTCCTCTTCCCTCCCTCCGGGCATGTAATGGCCATTCAATGATATGGGTGATCCCTGCATTTTTGATTTCGATTTGTACGCTTCCGGGTTTTGCAGTGGGATCAATCTTTATATCCAGCGCCAAATATTTACCGTTTTCAAAATGATGTACGCCAACCAACTGTACCCCGGGATATTGGATGCTGGGTTTGCCTTTAGAAAAATCTGTATCCTGGCCCCGCAAAATGATCTGCACTTTATTCCAGTGCATCCCTGTAAACCAATGGGTGGGATATAATGTTGCGTATTGCGCCTGTAGCGAAAAAGCATACAGGAAAAAACTAATTACTAAAAAATACTTCTTCATAAATATGCTGCTTTGCAAAAAATCAATACACTTTAGGATAACCCGGATTTTATTTTCACCGCACCTTCATCATATACAAATAAAACGGAAACCGCTGCGCATAGCATACAAAAACCGGCAAGTACAATGGCATAAATGGGTTGTCCGTTATAAATATGTTTCACAATCCATCCACCGCAAATGCCGTTGATGATTTGTGGAAGGGTGATGAAAAAATTAAAAATGCCCATATAAATACCCAGTTTTCCCGGAGGAATGGCCCCTGAAAGAATTACATAAGGCATGGCCAGTATACTTGCCCAGGCCAGTCCTACGCCAATCATAGAATAGGTTAACATAGCAGGGTCTTTGATAAAATAAATCGAAATCAATCCGATTCCACCGGCAATCAGCGAAAAAGCATGTGTGCCTTTTCTACCCAATAATTTTGCCACAAAAGGAAGACATAAAGCATATACAGCCGCTACCAGGTTATAGGTACCAAAAGCAGAACTTACATGGTTACCCGCATCATTGTATGCAACAGATTTTGCATAATCACCGGATAGCCCATATACATGTGTGGCTACCGCATCGGTAGTAAATACCCACATACTGAATAAAGCGAACCAGGAAAAAAATTGCACGAGTCCTAACTGACGCATGGTTCTTGGCATCCTTCCAAAATCTTTTACGATTTCGGCTAGTCCGGCTTTTTCTGCTGTTTCATTTTTTCCATGGTATTTTTCATATTCTGCCGGAGGATATTCTTTCGACTTAAAAACAGTAACCAGGATGGCAATTACAAAAACAGCCGCTCCTATATAAAATGAGTACCGGATATTATCAGCCACCCCGCTTTTACCTGCTTCCTGTGAAAAACCATTTTTGGCCAGGATAGAAGGCAATTCAGATCCTACCACGGCACCAATCCCAATTAAAAAAGTTTGCACGGCAAACCCACTGGTTCTTTGCGAATCAGGGAGATTATCAGCAACCAAGGCCCTGAAGGGTTCCATGGCAACATTAAAAGAAGCATCCATAATCATTACCATACCCGCACCAATCCATAAGGCAGGTACGATAGAAGATACCGCTCCCGAATTGGGGAGAAAAACAAGGGCGGCACAGGACAATAATGCGCCTGTTAAAAAATACGGTTTTCTTCTTCCCAGCCGATTCCAGGTTCTGTCGCTATAATGCCCGATCAGGGGTTGCACAATCATACCTACTAAAGGCGCAACTATCCAGAACATGGGTAACTGATCAACATCTGCACCAAATGACCTGAGTATGCGACTGGTATTCCCATTCTGAAGGGCAAATCCAAACTGAATACCCAAAAAACCAAAACTCATGTAACAAATCTGGGCAAGACTTAGCCTGGGTTTGGCAACAGCGGTTGATCTGGAGGGGGTTGAAGCGGTAGAAGACATAGCAATCGTTTATCGTAGTAAATATGTAATAAATACACAAACTCTAAAATACAATAAAAAAACATCCAGATAGGGATGTTTTTTTATTGTATCATTCAGTATACTGAGTTATTTAGATGACAAAACCATCTGGTAATACGGCTGTTTTTTTAACCACCACAATACCATCTTTTACAGTATAAAGCGCATGATCCGTATTTTCAAGATGACTGCCCCCATTAATTCTTACATCGTTTCCAATCCGGCAGTTCTTATCAATGATGGCATCTTTGATATAACAACGTTCACCGATACCGATCATAGGAATTCCGCTTTGCTTATTATGGGCCATATCTTCTATCGTTTCATAGTAATCGTTACCCATGATATAGGTGCTGACAACCGTTGTACCATGACCAATTCTTGAACGGATACCCACTACACTCTGTTCAATACGGCTGGCATGTATAATGGAGCCTTCGGCAATAATTGTTTTTTCCAAAGTAGTTCCACTAATTTTTGCAGGAGGCAACATACGGGCCCTGCTGTAAACTGTTTTATTGTTGTCGAACAGGTTAAAAGGAGGAATTTCCTGTGTAAGGGCCAGGTTGGCTTCGTAAAAAGAATAGATATTTCCGATATCTGTCCAATAGCCATCATATTGAAACCCTACCACTTTATAATGCGCAATAGAATCCGGAATAATCTCTTTACCAAAATCGGTGGCTTTGGGGTGCTTGGTATTTAAGAGATCATACAATACCTGCTTACTGAATATATAAATACCCATGGAAGCCAGGTAATTTTTCCCTTCACGCTGCATATCTGCACCCGTATCACTTACCCAGTCGGGCAGCAATTCTTTTTTCGGCTTCTCAATAAAAGAAGTGATGAAATTGTCTTCATTGGTTTTCAGGATCCCAAATTCAGGCGCATCTCTGTCATTAACCGGTATGGTTGCTATAGAAATATCTGCTCCTTTCGAAATATGGGCAGCCATCATTTCACTAAAATCCATTTGGTAAAGCTGGTCGCCACTCAGTATCAAAATATATTCAAATTCAAGATTGGAGATATGTCGCAATGATTGTCTTACCGCATCTGCCGTACCCTGAAACCATCCCGGGTTATCGGGGGTTTGTTCAGCAGCAAGAATATCTACAAATCCGGTACTGAATGCGCTGAAATGATAGGTATTCTTAATATGCTTATTTAAGGATGCTGAATTGAACTGGGTTAGTACAAACATCCGGTTAATATTACTGTTGATACAGTTACTGATTGGAATATCTACCAAACGATATTTCCCTGCGATGGGTACTGCCGGTTTCGATCTGCTGGAAGTAAGTGGGTATAACCGGCTTCCGGCTCCTCCGCCAAGAATAACCGATACAACGGATTGTGATATACTTGTCATATGGGGCAATTTACGAATTTATATTTCGGTTATTAGTTGCTGGTTGCGGTCCGTTTCAGTAAAACACATGCTTTAGCATGCGCTCGTAAAGTTAGTCTAATACTATCATCCAGCCTTACCATTATCTTCCAGGTGCTATAATTCCTTACTGTATACTTTCA